>DAOVTR010000289.1 GCA_030633015.1 Bdellovibrionales bacterium | reverse complement strand
TCATGCCGATGAAAGAGAAGCTTTGGAAAATGATGTTCAAGATGTGTATAAACATAGACCAGAGCTTGCAATGGTGAATTCTGATAAAGGAATCACAAATCTACACGTTCCAAGTGATGTTATTATTGATGCTTCAATGCCTGCAGCAATTAGAACTTCTGGACAAATGTGGGGAGTAGATGGAAATTTAAAAGATATGAAAGCGACTATTCCTGATAGATGTTATGCAGGAGTATATAAAGAGACTGTTGAATTTTGTAAAAAACATGGAGCTTTTGATCCAGCTACAATGGGATCAGTTCCAAATGTTGGTCTTATGGCCCAAAAAGCAGAAGAGTATGGATCACACGATAAAACATTCCAAATAAAAACAGATGGTACAGTTAAAATCGTTGATGAATCAGGGAAAACTTTAATGGAACATACAGTTTCAAAAGGAGATATCTGGAGAGCATGCCAAGCTAAGGATGCACCAATTCAAGATTGGGTAAAACTAGCAGTAACTAGAGCAAAAGCGACTAAAGTTCCTACCATCTTCTGGTTAGATACAGCAAGGGCCCATGACAATCAAATTATTGAAAAAGTGAATACCTACCTTAAAGACCATGATACAACTGGTTTAGAAATAAAAATCATGTCACCAGTAGATGCCACTAAGTTTTCTCTTAAAAGAGCAAAAGATGGCCTTGATACTATTTCGGTAACTGGAAATGTTCTACGAGATTACCTTACTGATCTTTTTCCGATATTAGAGCTTGGTACAAGTGCGAAAATGCTTTCGATTGTTCCTCTAATGAAAGGTGGTGGCCTTTTTGAAACTGGCGCTGGTGGATCAGCTCCAAAACACGTTCAACAATTTGAAAAAGAGGGACATCTTAGATGGGACTCTTTAGGTGAATTTTTAGCACTCGCTGCTTCTCTTGATCATCTAGGAGAGATTACCAACAATCCTAAAGCTAAACTGCTTTCTAAAACACTTGATAGTGCTACAGGGAAATTTCTTGATAATAGAAAATCTCCTTCGAGAAAAGTAAATGAGTTAGATAATCGTGGTTCTCATTTTTATCTTGCAATGTATTGGGCACAAGAGTTAACCAATCAAAATGAAGATCCTAAATTAAAATCAGCTTTTGCAAACATGGCAAAAGAGCTTGCTGCTAATGAAAAGAAAATAGTAGATGAGTTAAATGCAGCTCAAGGATCAAGCGTAGACCTTGGTGGTTATTATAAACCAAATCCTGAACTTGCCAAAAAAGCAATGAGACCAAGTACGACTTTAAATTCAATATTTAGTTAATATAATTAATCCGATGAATTTCATTCCTGATTATATATATTATCTAGCCATCTTTATAATTGTAGTATTAGCTTCAAGGCAAATAGGAATCACTGCCTATAAAATCCACCTACCATTAATCACTGGATTCCTTCTAGCTGGTATCATCGCAGGGCCTTATGTTTTAAAAATATTATCAAAAGAACTCGTTGAAAAACTGTTTTTTTTAGATGAAATTTCTCTGGGGTTTATTGCGTTTGCTGCGGGCGGAGAACTTTTCATTGAAGATCTAAAACATAGAGTGAAAAGTATTACTTATATTACTTTTGGACAAATAATTATAACTTTTATATTTGTCACAACACTTTTATATCTGTTTTCAGACTTTGTACCATTTATTGCTCAAATGAACTCTGCTGCAAAATTTTCCATCTCAATGCTTGCAGCTTCCATACTTATTGCAAGATCTCCATCTTCAGCAATTGCAGTTATAAAGGAGTTAAGAGCAAAAGGACCTTTTACTCAGACTGCAATTGGTGTCACTGTTATTATTGACGTGGTTGTTATATTTTTATTTGCACTGTGCTTATCAATCGTTGACAGTGCTCTTCATAATATTGGTATTGATTTTAAATTCTTTGCAATTTTACTACTTGAGCTATTTTTAATCATAACCATTGCCTTTATTTTACACCTGCTTTTAAAACTATGGCTTAGATTTATTAAAAATCAGATTATTCTCTCTGCTTTTATTTTAGCATCTGGGTATATGGCCTTTTTGCTTGCTTCTTACATAAGACATAACTCTTCTAATCTAATTGGAATTGAGCTTTTCTTAGAGCCTCTTTTAATTTGTATGATAGCAAGTTTTCTTGTGACTAATTTTTCTAACTATAGAAAAGAATATTCTAAAATGTTGCACATTACAGGCCCTGGAGTTTATCTAATATTTTTTACTCTTACTGGTGCCTCTCTTGCCCTCGATGTCTTTATTCAGATATGGCATATTGCGATTGCTCTATTTTTTGTCAGAATTTTAGCAATTTTTGTAGGGTCATATATTGGAGGAACTGCTGCAGGAGATAGAAAAAGATATAACAAATATTCTTGGATGTCTTTTATTACCCAAGCTGGAGTTGGTCTTGGACTTGCTAAAGAGATTGCTGTTGAATTTCCAGGATGGGGTGACTCTTTTGCAACTATGATAATTGCCGTAATCGTTCTAAATCAATTAATTGGACCAGCATTTTTTAAAATGGCCCTCTTTAAAGTTAAGGAGGCCCATGTTAGAGGAAAAAATGATAGTAAAAATAATCTTAAAAAAACAGTGATTTTTGGTATTGATGGTCAATCAATTGCTCTTAGTATGCAGCTTAAATCTCATGAATGGGATGTTATTTTAATTACTCAAAACAGAAAACAGGTTGATGAAGAAAAATATAAAAATGAAAAAATTATTTATCTAGATGAATTAACCTACAAGAACTTCCAAGATATTGGATGTGATACAGCAGACTCAGCAGTTACAATGCTTTCTGATGATGAAAATTACAAAATCTGTGAACTACTTTTTGAACATTTTAGTGATGTTACTCCTATTGTATTTTTAAATGATCGACCCAATATTTCAAAATTTAAAGAGTTGGGTGCACTAATTGTTGCCAGATCTACAGCAATTGTAAGTCTACTTGATCACTTTGTAAGATCTCCTTCTGCTGCTTCACTACTTATGGGTATGAACGATGACTTTGAAGTAGAAGACATTGAAGTCCAAAATCCAAACTTGTATGGACTGCGCCTTAAAAATCTTCACCTTCCTGAAGACCTACATATTTTATCAGTGCAACGATCAGGAAAGATGCTAATTGTTCATGACAATATACGCTTCAAAATTGGTGATGAAATTACAGTTATTGGCCCAGAAAATAGTATTGACGAAGTCCGCTTTAGGTTTGAAAGCTAATAAATCTTATAAGTATCTGATTTTATGTTTCAGGCTATTATATTATAAAACAGATAAAATAATCATCAAACAATGATTATAATCAGACTTTAAAATATTAAATATACTATTTGTTCTTA
>DAOVTR010000358.1 GCA_030633015.1 Bdellovibrionales bacterium | reverse complement strand
TTTTAGTGGATCATTAGAGCTTTTATTGTTTGGAAGAATTGAAAGTTTTGGGCCACAAGTTGGGCATGCATTTGGTTGAGCATGAAACCTTCTATTAGTTGGATCGAGATACTCTTTGTTACAATCTGGACATAGTTTAAATTGTGCCATACTTGTATTTTTTCGATCATAAGGTCTATCTTTGATGATGGTAAATCGAGGGCCGCAATTTGTACAATTTGTAAAAGCATATTGATATCTTCGATTTGAAGGATCTTGAATCTCATTAAGACAATCTTGGCATGTTGCTAGATCAGGAGAGATTTCAACTTCTTTGTTTCCAGCTATTTTACTTGTTACTATTTCAAATTTTTTATATTGGGCTAAATTAAGAGTTGTTGAATTGGTAAAGGTCAAAATTTTTGCTTGAGGAGGAGGAGACTGTTTTAATTTTTTAATAAATCTTGCAACTGCATTAGCGGGGCCTTGCACTTCAATAAATACCCCTTGAGTTGTATTTTCAATGTATCCAACCAGGTCTTCTTCATGGGCATATCTATATACAGTAGGCCTGAAACCGACGCCCTGCACCGTTCCTGTTATAGTTAATATAGTTCTTACTGTTTGCTGTTGCATTTTTCTTAATTTCTTATAAAACATATACTAGATAAATAATCAATTTGAAAGAAGTTGAATTTGAGTTAAGTCGTTATAAAATATGGTTAAAAAAAATAAAGAGAAAGTTATTTCAATAGGCAAGGAACTGACAGAAGTTACAAATAGTAATCTTCCTATGGAGCTTCCTAAGAAAGAGGTTGCTTTATATCAACCAGATAAACTTACTCACGATCCTCTGGTTTTATATATTAGAGAAATTAATCGTTATGAACTTTTATCCATTGAACAAGAAAAAGCATTAACAAAAGCGTTGGCAGAAACTGGGGATATTGAAATTGCTAAGAAGTTAGTGGTTTCAAATTTAAGACTGGTTGTTAAAATTGCAATGGAATATAAATCTGCATATCAAAATGTTATGGATCTTATTCAGGAAGGTAATATTGGTTTAATGAAAGCAGTATCTAAGTATGATCCATCAAAAGGAGCAAAGCTTTCTTACTATGCAAGCTGGTGGATAAAATCTTATATTCTGAAATTTATTTTAGATAATTTTAGATTAGTTAAAATAGGTACAACAAATGAACAGAAAAAGCTTTTTTATAATCTATTAAAAGAAAAACAGCGTTTAGAAAGCATGGGAATTAAGCCCGATATTAAAAATATTTCAGAAAGTCTTGGAGTTTCAGAGAAGTCTGTTGCGTTGATGGATCAGAGATTGGACAATTCTGGAAGTGAGATCAGTCTTGATCAGTCCGTTGGGGATTCAAACGGAGGGAAGTCAATGACTTTACTTGACACTCTTCCTGATTCTGGGGAGCTTATTGAAGATAAGGCCATTAGGGAGCAAGGATTAGGATTATTAAACAAGCATTTGAAGGATTTTTTGCTTTCTTTAAAGAAAAGAGATCAGGATATATTTAAAAAACGACTACTTAGTGATGTTCCTCTATCTTTGCAGGCAATTGCAGATGAATATGGAGTCTCAAGAGAGAGAATTCGTCAGATTGAAGAGAGATTAGTAAAGAATTTAAAAGTTTACATGTCTGATTTTATTAGATAACGTGCCGGACTATAATGTTATTGGCCTTCTATCTAGGTATTAAGGTATTTTAATACGTGGATTTTTGGTACTAAGGAGAATTTATGATTTCACGAGATGAAAAAACAGAGATTATTAAAAAATTTGGTGCAAATGAAAATGATGCTGGAAGAGTAGAAGTTCAAGTTGCAATGTTAACTAGGAGAATTCAAAATTTGAAGCCTCATTTTGGAAAGCACATTCACGATTTTCACTCAAATCGAGGTCTTTTAAAGATGATTGGAAGAAGAAAATCACTTCTAAAATATTTAGCTGGAAAAGATCAACAACGGTATTCAAGCCTTATTAAAGAATTAGGTTTAAGAAAATAAAATTATAACCAATTTTTATAATTATAGATATTTTGTTAAAGACTGATGTCAAAAACATCAGTCTTTTTTTATAGATGAATTTATTAAGATAAAAAAGAAATTTGGAGAAGTAAATTATGTTAAATCAAAAAAAAGAGTACAAATTAAAATTTGGCGAAAAAGAAGTAATTGTTGAAACTGGCAGACTTGCAAAACAGGCTAATGGATCAGTTCTAGTCTCATCAGAGGGAACACAAGTGTTAGTTACAGTATGTAGTTCTGATGTTGCTAAAGAAGGGCAAGATTTTTTCCCTCTAACTGTTGATTATCTTGAGCGTTTTTATGCTGCGGGAAAATTTTTAGGAGGATTTCTAAAAAGAGAGGCTAGGCCTACTACAAAAGAAACTTTAAATGCAAGATTAATTGATAGACCAATTAGACCACTTTTTCCTGAAGGATACATGTTTGATACAATGGTCACAGCAACAGTTCTTTCTTTTGCTCCTGAAGGAGGAGATCCAGAGGTCTTGGCCAGTCTGGGAACTTCTGCGGCATTATCAATTTCGGATATACCTTTTGCAGGACCAATAGGTAGTTGTAAAGTTGGACGAGTTGATGGTCAATTTATTTTAAATCCTACGCCTGAGCAAAAAGAACAGTCTGATTTAGAAGTTGCTATTTCAGGATCTCATGATGCAATTTTAATGGTTGAAGGAGAAGCTAAGCAGGTTTCTGAAGAAGAGATGTTAGGAGCAATTACTTTTGGTCATGAT
>DAOVTR010000317.1 GCA_030633015.1 Bdellovibrionales bacterium | reverse complement strand
AGGGTAAAATTTATTCATGAATCGGTTGGATCAGATGCGATTGTCGAAAGTTTTATTGAAGGTGATGATATTTATATCAGTTTGATGGGTAATAACAAAGTCTCTGTTTTTCCAATTTTAGAGCTTGATTTTAAAAATGTTCCTGACGGAATGTTTAAAATTGCTACTAGCAGAGTAAAATGGAATAAAGAGTATCAAAAAAAATATTCAATTACTGTTAAAGAGACCAATAAACTGGATGAGGAAGCAAAAAAGAAAGTTATTAAATTGGGGAAAAGAATTTATAAAATACTTGGGATTAATGGGTATGCCAGGCTTGATATGCGCTTTGCAAGTAATGGAGATGTCTATTTTATTGAAGCAAATCCAAATCCTGAAATTTCAAAAGGTGAGGAGTTTTCCATTTCTGCTTCTAAGGTTGGAATAAAATATCCTCAACTAATAGAAAAAATGTTATTAAATGGACTCTCTTGGGTTCCAGAATCAATTTACTACTAGATCTTCTTTGTAATATCTACATAGCATCGCCTTTGTAACCACTGGAAATTTATATGTAAATGACGGGGTGTGCGCTGCGTCACTTTGTCATTGAGGCGTGGCCAATTTGAATGTAAAATCTGAAAATGAAATTTACTCTTTTAATTTTTTTAGTTTTATTATTTTCATGTGTGGAGCAGGATGGTTCAAAAAACTCTGATGATATTCAATTTAATGAAAGCTCAATGGTTGCTTATAAAGATTATATCTGGAAGGAAAAAAAATTAAATGTTGTTTTTCTTGATGGCCCTATTGAACTGCAAAATGATGTAATTGTTGCGGCAAAATTATGGACGAGATATGCCAATATTGATTTTGTTTTCTATAATAAAAAGTCATCCTTGCCTGAGGGAGAGTATCCTCACATTAGAGTTACCTTTAATGGGAGCGGCAATTCATCATATGTTGGAAGATCATCAACATTAGTTGATGGTAATTTGCCAACTGTTAATTTTTTAAACTTTGAAAATTTATTTTCAATTGAGAGAAAAGATACAATTTTTCATGAATTTGGCCATGTGCTTGGTCTGGCACATGAACATATTAATCCCAATAGAACGTTTGTATTTACCAGTGTTGAGCAAGTGTTGGAATATTGTGAAGAGAACTGGTCGATGGATGAAGCTAGATGTAGATCTCAAGTAGTGGGAGTTGCAACTGATAACAAGTATTTTTGGGGAGAGTATGACTCAAGATCAATAATGCACTATCATTTAGATGAGAGCATTGCAGTTGATCTGGAAGAGTTTGAAAATGTAAGAACACTCTCTTATCTAGACAAATTTAATATTGCAAAAATTTATCCTGGACGTGTCGATTTAAAAAATATTAAACATATGCATGATTTTGATATTTTTAAATTTGAGCTTGAGAAATTTAGGCATCGAAACCAAGTTAAAAATTTTGGTAAATGTACTATTGAGCTAAGTGAAAGTAATGAATTCCCTCATTTTATAGCAGATATTGAAACTTTGGAGAGTGTGGATGGCTATATATATCCCGATTTTAATCAAGCTGTCAGAAAAATGAGAAAGATAAAGGAATGTAAGCAAAGGCCAGTTATTGTATGGCAATAATATCTAAAAGACCTCCTGTTAAACTATTTTGTGGAATGATTTTCAAGTCAGAGGAGCTGTTAAGTAATACATTGGCAAAACTAGAGCAACGTTTTGGCATCGTTGATTTTAAGTCTCATCTCATTAGTTTTGAGCATACTTCTTATTATGAAAAAGAGATGGGAGGCCCACTTTTTAAGATTTTTGTAAGTTTCAAAGAGCTTATTGACGCTGCAAATATTTCAGATATTAAAATATTTACAAATGAAATTGAAGATGGATTAGTAGGTGTTGAGGGCCGGCAGATAAATATTGATCCAGGTTATGTTACTGCTGGAAAGGTTCTTTTAGCATCTGCTAAAAATCAACAACATCGAATTTATCTTAAGGATGGTATTTATGCTGAAATTGAACTTTTTTATTCAAATAAAAAACTGAACACTCTTCCTTGGACCTATCCAGACTATACTACAGAACAATATCTAAAAATCTTTATGGAGATAAGACAATTATATGGGCTACAAATAAAAGAGTTAAAAGAAAAGTTTATTTAGCTCTTTGTTTTTCCAGATAATGTTGATGGTACTCTTCAGCTTTATAAAAAGTATTTTTGTTCGATAGTTCCGTTACTGCCGCTCTAAGGCCATTTTTATTATAGGAATCAATAATGTCCTGTGCGATCTTTTTCTGTTTGATATTATCATAAAAGATAATTGAACGATATTGACTGCCCATATCTGGACCTTGGCGATTTAGTGTTGTTGGATCATGAAAATCAAAAAAATAGTTAACTATCTCATTTAATGTTATTTCATCGGAGTCATATTTGATTTTTACAACTTCAGCGTGCCCAGTGGTATCACTACAGACCTCTTTATAAGTTGGATCTGTCTTTTCTCCACCTTGGTATCCTGCAATAGTTTCCTTAACTCCGGTCAATTGAGACAATTGCCATTGAAGCCCCCAAAAACAACCTCCTCCCAGTGTGATCCATTTGTGATTATCTTGACCCATTATGACTTCCCTTTTATTAGTTTAATTAGATCATCATGATGGCTTCTAGTATTTACTTTGGTAATAACATGAATTATTTCTCCAGTTTCATCAATAAGAAAAGTACTTCTCTTGATTCCATCATACTCTTTTCCCATAAATTTTTTCTTACCCCAAGCACTATATTTTAGGGCAATTTCATGGTTTTCATCAGAAAGTAGATCAAAGTTGAGATCTTTTTTTTCCATAAAGCGATTAAGCTTAATGACAGGATCAGGACTAATTCCTAATACGACTGTATTTAGTTTTTTAAATTTTGATAAATTATCCCTAACTCCACATGCTTGTGTAGTGCATCCAGGAGTAAGTGCTCTAGGATAAAAATATAGTACAACTTTTTTTCCTAGAAGTTGTTTTAATTGAATTTTCTCACTATTTTGGTTTAATAGTGTAAATTGTGGTGCATTTTTGCCAACAAGTTGTTCTATTTCCATTTTTACTCCTTAATTTCCTCTATTATCT
>DAOVTR010000382.1 GCA_030633015.1 Bdellovibrionales bacterium | reverse complement strand
TGTACTTTTTATACTTACCTCAATATTTTCTTTACTGTTTATTATTTTTGCCCATGAGATTGTGGGTATTATTGCACCAACATTTCACAAAACACCTGAAAAATTTTTAATAACTGTAAATCTACTAAAAGTTATGTCACCATTTTTAGTTCTGATTTCTCTTGCAGCACTTTTTATGGGAGCACTTAATTCTCTAAAAGTTTTTTTTGTTCCAGCGTTGGCCCCAGCTCTTTTTAATGTGGTGATGATTTTATCAATGATTTTTATTCCAAGTTATCTTAAAGATTTTAATATTTCACCAATTTTTTCATTAGCATTTGGAGTTATTATTGGAGGTGTTTTTCAACTGTTAATTCAGCTTCCAATGATTTTTATAAAAAAATATGGCTTTAAAGGGCCTATAACTTTGGTTTCAGATTACAGTAAGAAAATTATCAATAGGCTTGGAATAGGGACAATTGGGATTGCAGCGACTCAAATTAATATTATAGTTACAACAATTATTGCATCAACAACAATTGTCGGAGCTGTTTCTTGGCTCAGTTATGCCTTTAGACTATTTCAATTTCCTGTTGGAATTTTAAGTGTCTCAATTGCAGGATCAAATCTTGTTCATTTTAGTGATGCATGGAATAGTGGAGATAAACAAAAAGGAAAAGATCTTTTAAAGATAAGTTATATTTTATCATTTCTTGTGATTATTCCTGCAATGGCCCTACTTTATTCTATGAGTATCCCAGCAGTTAATTTAATTTTTGAGCGAGGAGAGTTTAGCAGGCATGATACTTTAATGAGTGCTTGGGCCCTTAGATATTATGTTCTAGGCTTACCATTTTATGGCCTTTATAAAATATTTGTTCCTACTTTTTATGTTTTTGATCGTCCATTAATTCCAGTTTTAATTTCGGTGTTTTCTGTTTTTATAAATATTATATTTTGTCTTACTTTAACACCTATATATGGTTTTCAAATTCTTGCATTAGGAGTTAGTTTGTCCATGTCCATAAATATATTACTACAATCATTTTTTATTAATCGAGAATTAAAACTTGGATTATCTTTCTTTTTTGATTTAAAGATTTTTAAAATTATTATTGCAGGTCTTATTTGTTTTTTTATTACTAATTATCTTACAGAAACGTTCTTTTTATTGGATGCAGATTTTTTCTCAAAAGTTGTACGTTTTGTTTTGATCGGATTTAGTGGAGTAGTATCATATTTTATATCGCTTTTTATCTTTGGAGAGCTAAAGATTTTAAAAAGATTAATGACTTAAAGATTACAATGGGGTAAACTCAAAAAGTATATAAATTTTAAAAGGGACGTTGTTAAATGAAAACTGATTTTGAAACTCTGAAAGCATTGGCTGCATATACAATTAACTACCTACTTGATGGCCATATGATTGAGTTTGATATTGAAAAAAGAGAAGATTTGATTGAGGCAATGGCCACTGAATACAACGTTAGTTTTTCTACTGATGAAGATATTAAAGATCAGGCAATTGAAGATGTTGAAGATAAGATGGGAGATGTAACTCTTCCTGAAGATATTACTGAAAGTGAAATGTATAATCATGCTAGAAAAGAGATTATTAAAGCGTTTAGTGGAGAAAATATATCAGGTTTATACTTAGTTGAGTCTTTACATCAAGTAGGTGTAAGAATGACTAATTTTTTATTAGACCATGATCTTGTTGAAGATGTATTTGGAACTGATGATGAGCTAATAACTTTTTTAGTTTCTAGAGTTAGGCAATTTTCACTAAAAAGAGGTTAATCCCTTATTAAATTTCAGCTATTTAGTTAGCAATCCCCTCTATAGATAAAATTAATAACTTTTCTAAAGTTTCTTACAATTGTTACCGAAAATCTTATGGTGAGATACTATTTTTGGAGAACTGTATGAAATTTAAATTAAACCAGTCACTTACTCTTCTATCACTTTTGATATTATCATTGGGCCCATTTGCTTATGCTGATATTGAAGATTGTTCAGGCATGGTAAGTGAAGCTGAAAGAAATTACTGTATGGCCCTTATGGTTGGTTACGAGACCGAAGGTGATAGCTTTTGTGTTAGTTGTCTTGAGCCGCCTGATACAGATCCAGCATGGTTAAAAGCATTAGGAATTGCAGCGGGGCCCCTAACATATTTAGGTACAAATTGGCTGTGGTCAGATGCGTACAAAGATGCTCAAAATGGTTGGTCAACAGCTTATCAATCAAGATATGAAGCGGGTTATGACGCCTGTACAAGTCAGTGGGATAGTTATCAAAATTATAGTATTGAGCGTGGTTCAAATCCAATAACTCCAGATGAGCTGACTTCATACACTAGTATGTGTAATGGATATGTTGCAGGAGCTCCTTCTTATGCAGGAATGGGTGGTACGTATTCAACTGGCTATGGCGGAGTTAGTAATGGCTATATGGGAGCAGGATATTCTCCAGGGTTTATGAGTGGAATGGTAGGTCCAAACTATGGGGGATCATACGGATATAATACTGGAAGTTCAAATATGGGACTTGAATTTGGATTAGGAGCACTTCTTGGTAGTGGCCTCATGGGTGG
>DAOVTR010000321.1 GCA_030633015.1 Bdellovibrionales bacterium | reverse complement strand
TTTTAAAAAAGATTGAAAAAGTATTTAAGCTTAATCATTATCATTACGTTTATATTGTTAAGTTTGGAGTAATGCAGTCTGAGTGGAATGAAGTGATTAAGCCAATTAAGTTTTATATTGAAAGATACTTTAAAATAATAATGGATAAAAACAGTATAAAAAAAACAATAGATAAAGATTTGTATGAAGATTTAATGAGTTTGGTTGAAGAGCTTTCTCAAGTTAAAAAGTTTTTTCATAATGGCGACTGTTTTTATGAAATCTATTTAATATCCCTAATCTCAATGTTTAAAAACAACTCAAAGAGTCGCAGTGTTAAAAATCGTAAACTTTTTATTAATACTTTGTTTGAATATTGTTTAAGGTTTCCTAAGGAAAAGTATGCATTATACTTTATCTTTGAATATTCTTATATTTTTAAAAAGAAAAAATTAATATTTGAATTAAAAGACTTACTCATACAGGCAGAGCAGGATCAGGAGCAATATGTTTTTAATAACTATATCGTTAAAAACATATCTAAGATTAAGGATGATGGGTCGGAATACGTTGTTGGTGAAAACACAATAGTAGACTTAGCACATGATTTATTTTTAGATTCTAAACAGGAAAGTGGAAGTCATTCCCATGTTGAAAAATTGGTGCAGAATATAGATTTTTTGTATAAAAGTCATTGTATCGATGAGGCAGAGAATCTTATAGCGGAGTTGAAAAAAATAGATCCAAATCATGAGTACGTAATTTCTTTAAAAAATAAAAAAAGAATAAAGAGCGCAGGCGTAAAAGGTAGACCTGAAGCGAACTATGATAAAGTCGAGGCCTTAATAAGAAAAATAGAAGGTTTTGCTGAACACAGAGAAATCAACACGTCGCACAATGAAATGGTTATGAAAAAAGAGATGGAGCATCTTGATGATAAAACCTTGAGAGAACAATATAGTGATTTAATATCAAGTCTTATTATGATGAAGTTTTTTAGTATTGCCGAGAATATTGTTGAAAGAGTGTCTGCTTTTGAATCATTAGATTTGGATGAAAGAATAAATCTAGAATATTTCAAACTTGTATTTCTTATTGAGGATAATGATTTATCTTCTGCTCTTGTGCAAGTTGATTTAATAATACAAAACTTTCCATTATTACAAGATGAGAAGATTTGTTATCAATATCTTAAAGCTGAAATTTACTATAAAATGGAGCGTTTTAAGCTAGCTTTATCTATATATAAAAAAATAAAAAAGATCTCAACGAACTATAGACTGACAGAAGACCGGATAGATAATATTGAAGCCAAAAGTAAATAAAATATTAATTTTTTTTCTTTTGTTGAATCTTTTTGTTGCAATTGGTGTCTGGCAGTTTATTCAGTCATCAAACTTTGCACAGATCATATCTAAGCAGATTTCACAAGGATCTTTAAATAATATTGGTATTAAAATACAGTTTGCAAAAATTAAAGTAGGATTTTTTCCACCGTCTACAAAGTTAACAAATGTTAAAATAACTGATACTGAATTTATAAATGGAATATTGGAGATTGATGAGGTTGGTTTGTATTTTAGCTTTTTAGATATGTTTAGAAGCAAGATGACAATTGATCAGATTGTACTTTCCAATGGAAAGATCTCTTTATTGGATAATCAGGACTCTTATTCTAAGAAAAAGAAATCACTGAGCCAATTTTTTACTGACTATCAGAATTTTAAAATAAAAAATAGATTTCATTTTTCAAAAATAAAGCTTGAAGAAATATATTTTGTTAATAGTAACGCAGATTTTTTTATTAAAGAATTATTATTGGAGACAACAAACGACGCTCTTATTACTGATTTTGAATTAAAAAAAATTGTTCTTAAAAAGAAAGTAATGTCAAACTTGAAAAATCTAGATGAGATCAAAGGTACATTGATTTTAAATAAAAAAAATCTTTTAATCAATGATTTAAAGCTGATGAAGGGCTTAAATAGTTTGCAACTGAATGGGTCAATTTTAACTGCAGGCCTAGTTCCTGATATAGATGCAAAGTTAATGGTAAAGTCGGAGTTTATTGCCAATAATATTTTTATAGATAATTTAAGCAGTGAGTATACAGATGGCCAATCAGGTTTAATTTCCGTTGGTTTAAAACTAACAAAATCCTTTCGGACACCAAAATTATCTTTTGAGGGACAATGTTTAGATATTAAAAATGAAAAGTTCGATTTTCAAAGAATTGAATTTCAAGGTACTTATGTAAACGAGTATGTTTCACTGTCTAGACTTTCAATTTATGAAGATAAATCGGAGATTAATCTTGCTACAACAGGACAAATATTTGATGTTAAAAGAAAAAAAATTATTCCTTCTCAATTAGACTTTAATTTAATGCGTTTTCCAATATCAAAAGTTACACAAGTCATTTCTAAAAAATTAAAAACAATTGATGGGAACTATACGGGGAAAATCTCTGCTATTTTTAATACGAAGCAAGTTACCTTTGACCTAGGCAGTGGTCAGGTTGATAAATTTGTCCTTTATATGAATCAAGATCAAAATCAAAACAATACAATTTTAAAAAATAAAGGGTTTAAAATAAATAATTTTAAAATTTTCAAGGCACATAATAATCCCAAAGTTTTTATTGAAGGTGCGCTGGCCATTAAGGGCGGAACAATTAATGCAAAAGGAGAAATTGGGCAGTGGAGTGACTTTAAAATTAGGGCTAACAATTTAGATTTAACTGAATTTGGCCCGGTAGTCGGAGTACCGATGGCCGGAATTGGAAATATTAATCTTGAGATTGCTAAAAGTGATATTTTTAAATTTAATGTTGATATAAATAATTTTAAGTTATTGCAAATTAATTTTGGAGAATTGAAGGGAGATTTTAATTTTAAGTTAGATGACAATAATATGATTTTTAAAAGAATAAATGGATCAAAAGGAAGTCTTGTTTATAGCGGATTAGGAGGAGTTGATTTTAAAAAAAACATACTTGATTTAAATATAAAAGTAATAAAAGGTGATTTTAAAAGCTCGTTAAATTTACTAGGTATAAAACTGGGAAAAAAGAAGTGGATTGAAAATATT
>DAOVTR010000070.1 GCA_030633015.1 Bdellovibrionales bacterium | reverse complement strand
CAAAAGATAAAATTCTAATCAGATTAAATTCTCTACTACAAACACGATCTAATGGTACTGACAAATTAAGTTTTACTCCGGAATCAATAACAGCTCTCCCTAATAAGCATGACTGGGAAAAAACAGTAGACGAATGTTTAAAAAAAATAAAAAATCACGACATTCAAAAAATTGTTCTCGCAAGAAAAAATATATTACAAATAAGCAATCCTTTACCTGCCACGAAACTATTGGGAAATTTCATTCATCAAACTCATAATGGTAATATATTTTTTATAAAACTAAATTCGAAGATTGCCTTTCTCTCTCTCTCTCCAGAAAAACTACTTACCGTTGAAGATAACCATATTTTCATTGATGCCATTGCAGGCACCCGTCCAAGAGGAAAAAACTATACCGAGGACCATCAACTAGAAAATGAACTAAAGCAATCACAAAAAGATATTTCAGAGCATCTCATTGTATGTAACTATGTTGAAAAAAACCTAATTGAATTTTCAAAAGATATTAAGCAGATAAAATCACAAGATATTGTAAAACTAAATCATATCCAACACCTTCACTCAAGATATACAAGTCTATTAAATGAACAGACAAATATATTCCCAATAATAAATAAACTTCACCCAACTCCAGCAGTAGGAGGAACCCCTACAAATATTGCCAAAAAACTTATCAATACTTTTGAAAATTTTGATAGAGGAATATATGCGGCCCCAATGGGCATAATATCTGCTTATAAAGCTGATGTTTTAGTTGGTATAAGAAGTGCTTTACTAAAAGATAGAACCTTGCATTTATATGGAGGGGCCGGAATAGTTAAAGATTCAATTGGACATGAGGAATGGATAGAAACACAAAACAAAATGAGCAACTTCCTACAAATTTTTTAATAGAAAATTATAATAGGTTGTGGTCATCAATTTTAATTAATGAACTTGTTCTAAAAGGAATAACTAATTTTTTTATTTCTCCAGGTATGAGAAATGCCCCATTATTAAGTGCAATTTCTGCTAATAAATCAACCATAAAACACTCAATCATAGATGAAAGATCTGCGGCGTACTCTGCACTAGGCTTTTCCAAAGTGGCCAATACTCCAAGTGTCCTTATATGCACCTCAGGAAGTGCACTAAATAATTATCAACCTGCAATTTGTGAAGCCTATAAATCTGCTATCCCAATTATTATAATTTCAGCCGATAGACCCTATGACTTAGTTGAATCAGGCGGTAATCAGACAATAAATCAACCTGATGCCCTCATTAACTGGACCTCACATCAACTCAACGTCGGCCCTGCTGGAGATAAGATCTCCCTAAAAAATATCCGCTCACTTTTTAATACAATTATCTCTAAATCAATTGGTGGAATCTCCCCTGTTCATATAAATGTTCAGTTTTGTGAGCCAATAGATAAAACTGTTGAGGATATTAGAAAAGATGATTTATCAGCATTGACGGGCACCAATTTGTCTAGGCCCTACTGTAAAAACTTAATTCCGACAATTTCCTTTGATAACTCACAGGAACAAACGATCAAAGATCTTTTTAAAAAATTCAAAAATCCTTTAATTGCAATTGGTCAAAACAGCGTTCCTATCTCTGAAACACTTTTAAATGAAATTGTCGCTATTACTAACTGGCCAATATTTATAGACGCGACATCAAAACTTAATTATAAAACACTCCCCAATTTAATTTCTAATTTTCAAAACAATAGCAACTTAAGTAAATTAGATAATTTTAAAATTGATAGCATAATCTCTTTGGGATCAAGGTTCGTATCAAAATATTTTTATAAATTTATTCAAGATAACAATCTATCCATTATTCAAGTAGAGGATGATCTGAATCAAAATGATCCATCTTTCAATATAAACCATAAAATTAAGTGCCATGGAAATAGCTTTTTAGCAGCCTTAAAGACAATGGCCAGCGATCTACCTACCCCTTTGACCACAAACTTTAACTCACCCTTACCAACTGTTAGCAACATTGATCTACTGAAACCCTTTGTTGCCCAAGAGACCATTAATTTGATTAAGTCAGATAGTAATCTAATTATTGGAAATAGCTCTATTATTAGAATTTTTGATAGCTTAAGCTACATTGAAAATCCAAAAGACTTAACTATTATTACTAACCGAGGTACAAGCGGGATAGAGGGTTTTATATCAATGTCATATGGCGTCTGTATGGCCAATAAAAAACCTACAACCACAATAATTGGAGATATATCGGCACTTCATGATATAGGATCGCTCCAATTACTTTCAAACAGTAATTTGCCAATCACAATAATTATTTTAAATGACTTTGAAGGTGGGATCTTTAATGAGATTGATATTAATATAGAAGATGAAGCTAAAAACTTAATGACAACGGGCCATGAACACAATTTCACCCAAGTATCAAAAAGTTTCAATATAGATTCTATAACCATTTCAACACCTACTGAATTTAGCTCTGCTTATAATCAGGCAATAAAAAACAACTGCCCAACTATTTTAAATTTAATAATCGATAGTAAAAAAAACAGTGAAGAAATAAAAAGATTAATGACATAAATTTTAAAAGAGGAGAATATATGAATTCAAACGAAAAATGGATACCATCAGGGGATTTCCAAGATATAAAATATTCCAAATCACGAGGAATGGCAAAAATAACAATAAACAGACCAGAAGTCAGGAACGCATTTAGACCTCAAACAGTATCTGAAATGATAAAAGCACTGGATGATGCCAGAGATGACAATGAGATAGGAACAATTATATTAACTGGGGAAGGAGAACATGCATTTTGCTCAGGTGGAGATCAAAGAATTCGTGGAGAAGCAGGATACGTTGATCATGGAGGTGTTGCGAGATTAAATGTTCTAGATTTTCAACGACAAATTAGAACATGCCCTAAACCAGTGATTGCCATGGTAGCAGGATATGCAGTTGGAGGAGGCCACGTACTACATTTAATGTGCGACCTAACTATTGCTGCTGAAAATGCAAAATTTGGCCAAACAGGACCTAAAGTTGGCTCTTTTGATGGTGGTTTTGGTGCAAGTTATATGGCCCGAATAGTGGGACAAAAAAAAGCAAGAGAGATATGGTTTTTGTGCAGAATATATAATGCTAAAGAGGCGCTTAACATGGGACTTGTAAACACTGTTGTACCATACGAAAAACTTGAAGAGACAACCATTGAGTGGTGTCAAGAGATACTTGAAAAATCCCCGCTAGCAATAAGATGTTTAAAATCAGCGTTAAATGCAGACTGCGATGGACAAGCAGGCCTTCAGGAACTGGCCGGAAATGCAACACTTCTTTATTATATGACAGAGGAAGGCTCTGAAGGAAAAAATGCATTTCTAGAAAAAAGAAAACCTGAATTTAATGACTCTAAAAGGTTTCCAAGAAGGCCTTAAAGTGTTTTGTTCATATAAATTAATTAATGTAACAAAAAACTTTAGCACTCCTATAAAAGTAGGAGATGTTACAATGGCCCAAAGAGAGTTCATTGAAGTTCACGCTAAAGATATTAATAATAATATATATTACAGTGAGCTATCTCCTCTTCCAGGGCTGCATATTGAAAATTTAGGTGAGGGAAAAAATCAACTATCCTCTCTTTTAGATAAAATCATAAAAAATGAATTTGATAAAAGCTATGATCTAAAGAAACCTTTTTTTAATTTATTCATTGAAGATGGCAATTTCTTGCCATCTGTTATGTTTTCCATTGAAAGTTTATTACTAGATTGGCTTTTAAAAAATAGCCAGTTAAGTAATGCATTATTTAAACAAAACAGTAAAATAATTTCCTTAAATAAATTAATTATCCCACGTTCTAACAATGAACTCCCAGCAGATTTAAAATTATTTAAATCTATAAAAATCAAAATCGGAAGAAACTCAGTTGAAAATGATATAAAATATATTAATAAAATACTTAAGCATACTCCTGCAACAACACTATTAAGACTTGATGCCAATAAATCTTACTCAGTATCTAGTTTAAACAAGCTAGCAAAACAAATTGATTTAAGTAGAATTGAATATTTTGAAGAACCATTTGATGATCATCATATATATGAAAATGTTCACTTCCCTGTCGCAATTGATGAATCACTAAATAAGTATCATGAGCAATTAGAAAGTATCCCGCCATCAGTGGTTGCCATAATTGTTAAGCCAAATATTCTGGGTGGTTTTTCTAAACTTTTCAAACTCCAGGAAACTGTAAGAAAACTAAATATAAAAATTATAATTAGCAGCACATTTAACGGTGAGATTGGGATGAAATACAATGGTATAGCGGCCTTAATCCAAGATAGTTATACCCCTACGGCCCATGGGCTATCAACACTAAGTTTTTTTAAAGAAAAAAATAGCTTCCAATTTTTTATGGACAAAAATGGACAGGCAATTATAGACTATGAACTCTAACAACATTAATCTATCACAGTTTATCCAAGAACAAAGCAGCGATACTGCTTATATTAATAACAACAATATACACAGTTACACTGACTTAAAAAGTGAGATTACCTATTTTTTTAATAAAATAAAAAAACTCAAAATTAAAAAAAAGACTCTAGTCGCCATAACAGCTTTAAACAATCCAAACACTGTTGCCATTTTATATGCCCTTTGGGCAAGTCATCTTACCCCTGTTTTAATATCTCCTAAGAAAACGAAGGAGCAAATTTCAATACTGCGAAATCATTACAATATAGATTCATATTTAGATAAATCATTTTTTGATAATAGTACTAAAGAAAACATAATAGATAATAATATATTTAAAACACCAATTAACTCTGACGATATAGCAATAGTAATTTTCACTTCTGGAAGCAGCAATCTGTCTAAGGGGTGTAAACTCTCATTTAAGAATCTGATTACTAGCGCCCTTGGAACAATCAATTTTTATAATATTTCCAAAAATGATATTTGGGATCTATCACTATCCTTGGCCCACATTGGTGGCGTTATGATTCCAATTAGGATGTTCATGGTTGGTGGATCTATCATTTATTCATACGGTACTGAATATAACTGCTATAAAAATACAAATTCTACTTTTATTTCACTTGTTCCCACTCAGTTGAAATGGATGCTTGACAGTATTAGCGATCTTGCTATTTTAAAAAGTTGCAGATGCATTCTAATTGGAGGGGCTTCTATTTCACAGTCACTAGTAAAACTGGCATTAAAAGAAAAACTAAATTTATACCTTACATATGGAGCAACTGAAACATGCTCACAAGTAACTTCGACAACAAACCTTAACCATTTACCTTTAAAAATGCCATTAACATCAGGCCAAGCTCTAGAAAATAGGAAAATTCATATTAGTAAAGATCAAATTATTACAATAAGTGGAGATACTATTTTCAAAGGCTATCTAAATGAAAAAAACAACTCAACTTTTGAAACTGGAGATTTAGGAAAATTAGATCAAAACAGTGAGCTTATTATAATAGGCCGTGCGGATAACAAATTTATCTCTGGAGGAGAAAACATTACCCCTCTAGATATTGAACTTGCTATAAAAGAGATTGATGGGATTATTGAGGCAAAAATTATACCTGTAAAAGACCCTAATTTTGGAAAAGTAGCAGCAGCTTATATTCAAACTAATAAACCAAAACAACAAGATGAAATAGTACATATCCTAAAAGATAAAATTGAAAAATTCAAAATACCTAAATATTTTCATATTGAGTATCTCAGTAATATGAAAAATTTTTCAAAAACTGAAGTGCAAACAATTAAAGATCTTTTTTCAAAAAGAGGACTTGATGTCAATTAACTACACAGTTAAAAGTCCTGAACATAATCGAAGCATAATTCTTCTTCATGGTTTTATGGGACAAATTTCAGATTGGGATTCAATTGCAAACAAATTAAGTCAGCATTTTAAAATTATCTCTTTTGATCTACCTGGGCATGGTGCATCTGCAATTGATAGCAGTTGTTCCATTGAAAAAACGGCAAAGCAAATACAAGATATTTTAAAAAATGAGTTAAAAATTACAAAGACAAATATATTAGGCTACTCAATGGGGGGACGCCTGACCTTAGAGTTATTCAAACTATACCCGACCCTATTTTCAAGAATTATCATTGAATCAACCCACCCAGGCCTGTCTATAATTAAAGATAAAGAGAAGAGATTCAATAATGACCTCAAATTACTTAGCAATATAAATTCAACTAAAGAATTTAATAATTTTTTAGATAATTGGTATCAAGCGGCCTTATGGGGGCAAATTTCAAAACACCCAACTTATCAAAATATTATAACTAATAAATTAAAATTAAATATTGATAATTTAAAACTTTCGTTAAAATGCCACTCTCTAGGTCTCCAAACGAACTATTTTAAATATTTACAAAAAACAAACTGCCCTATTTTGTATATGGCCGGAGAATTAGACCATAAATACATAAAATTATCAGTCGAAATTGAAAAACTAAACCCACTTATAACTAAGATAGCAATACCTGGTGCAGGACATAACTCTCACTTTCAAAATGAAACTTTTTTTTTAAAAAGTGTTGAAAATTTTTTAAACGAATAAAGGCCGAGCCTCACCATCGGGTATATGCGCTATTAAATCATATATTTTTGCTTTTTATTATTTAATTTTCAATATATAATTCTTACATGAGTATAAAAACAAAAATTCCAAATAAAAGAAAATATATTAGATATATTCCTGATAACACTCTTGGATTTTTATCCACAGACCTTGAAGAAGAAGAGTTTGCCCCAGAAGTTGTTGGACTTGTTTTTTCAGAGGCCTATCAAGGATGTGCGTTAGTCTTTCTGAATAGTGTTGACGTGAAAAAAAATGATTTATGTGTTGTTCAATGTGGAGATCTTCCACCAACAAAAAGCGAAATTGTTTGGGTAGAAGAATTAGATGAAAACTTAGTAAAAGTTGGAATCAAATATCAGCTATAGTCTTATTTCTTGCTTTTTTTAAAATCATTCACACTCTTTAACAATTTTTTATATTGATATTCTGATATTTCATAAGTCCACTGCTCATGACTACGATTAAACTTATTAGCAAAGTCCCTTTTTTCAAGCAAACGATTAACTTCTTCTAAGCGACTTTTTGTTGCATTTTTACGCAGTTGAACTTTTTGAGGTAAATCTTTAGTATTAATATATACATTTAAATAGTACTTACGATCTTTAATATTCTCAGCTAAGTTAAACATATATAATAAATACTTTTTCGCTTTAACTTCTAAGCTATTATTAAAAATAAGTTTACTTAAAACATCTTGATTAGAGCTATGGATAAAATTATTAAATTTTATATCAGTCAAAGATCCGATATAAGAATATAAAAGGGCCTTATCAATATTTGCTTTTACATTACCTAATAAAGAAAAATCTGGTCCCTCTCTTATAATCTCAAAACCTTTTCTATCAAATCTTGCGATTACATTCTGAACATCATCAACAGCAAATGTATCAAGTTTAGTATCGATATAATCAAAAACATCTGATGAAATGGTAAGAGCATCTTTAATTAAAAAAATACGATCATCGTTTTCATGTCGAATATACTGCCCGCCCTTTTCTCTTAACTTTCCAATAAAAAAAGAT
>DAOVTR010000208.1 GCA_030633015.1 Bdellovibrionales bacterium | reverse complement strand
TTTGTTTTTAAATATTTTTTGCCAAATTTCCTCCGCCAAATGGGGAGCAAATGGAGAAATCAGTTTTGTAAAATTCATGATCACACCTTTGGGAATTTCATTGAGTTTTTGCGCTTCATTCACAAAAATCATCATTTGAGAAATTGCTGTATTAAAACGCATTTTTTCAATATCTTCAGTTACTTTTTTTATTGTTTTATGAAGTAGTTTATTAATTTCGTCATCTTCTTTTTCATTATGAAAATTATTAGATTCAGCAAAAAATTTATATGCTTTATTTAAAAAGTTATATACTCCTTTTACTCCTTTTTCTGACCATGGCTTAACTTTTTCCAATGGACCCATAAACATTTCATAAAGTCTTAAACTATCGGCACCAAACTTATCAATAACAGAATCGGGATTCACTACATTCCCACGAGACTTACTCATTTTTTCATTATCAGATCCTAAAATCATTCCTTGATTAACAAGTTTTTTAAATGGCTCTTTAGTAGAGACAAATCCGAGATCAAACATTACTTTATGCCAAAATCTTGCATAGAGAAGATGCAGTACTGCGTGTTCAACTCCACCAACATAAAGATCAATTGGCATCCAGTATTTTTCTAGATCTCTAGACCATGGTTCTTTTTCATTTTGTGGATCACAAAAACGAAGATAGTACCAACAACTTCCTGCCCACTGTGGCATAGTGTTTGTCTCTCTTTGGGCCTTTTTTCCTGTTTTAGGATCCGTTACATAAAGCCACTCTTTAATATTTGCAAGGGGAGATTGACCAGTACCTGATGGTTCATATTTTTCTACTTTAGGAAGCTCTACTGGTAGTTCATCAGCATCTAAACATCTAATTGTTCCATCTTCAAATTTTAAAATAGGAAAGGGTTCTCCCCAATATCTCTGTCTTGAAAAGATCCAATCTCGAAGCTTATAATTAATTTTTTTAGATCCAAGGTTTTTTTCTTCTAACCATTTTATTGTTTTAGAAATAGCGGCTTGTTTATCCAGTCCATCTAGAAATCCAGAGTTGATATGTCTGCCATCACCTAGAAATGCCTCATTATTAATATCTCCTCCCTCCAATACTTGTATTACAGGAAGATTATATTTTTTAGCAAATTCGTAGTCTCTGATATCATGGGCCGGAACAGACATAATTGCTCCTGAGCCGTATGAAATTAAAACGTAGTCCGCTACCCAAATGGGAATTAGTTGGTTGTTAACAGGATTAATTGCGTAGGCGCCAGTGAAAACTCCTGATTTGTTCTTATTAAGATCTGTTCTTTCAAGATCTGATTTCGTTTGGCTCTCAGTGATATACTGTTTTACATCATCAATATTTTTTTTAGTGGTAATTTTATCAACAAGTTCATGTTCTGGAGCAAGAACCATATAAGTGGCACCAAAAAGAGTATCAGGTCTTGTTGTAAAAACTTCAATAGTTTCTTTTGATTTTGAAATAGAAAAAAGAACATTAGCACCAACGGATCTACCAATCCAATTTCGCTGCATCTCTTTAATATTTTCAGGCCAATCAAGACCATCTAAATCTTCAATTAGTCGATCCGCATATTCAGTGATTTTGAGCATCCACTGTTTCATGGGTTTTCTGATAACGGGATGATTTCCTATTTCCGATTTACCGTTTATGACTTCTTCATTTGCAAGAACAGTTTTTAGTTCAGGACACCAGTTGACTTGAATTTCATCTTCATAGGCCAACCCTTTGTTGTAAAGTTGTACAAAAATCCATTGTGTCCATTTATAATAATCAATATTACTGGTAGCGACTTCCCTATCCCAATCATATGAAAAGCCTATTGATTTTAACTGTCTTCTAAAGTTGTTAACATTTTTTTTTGTGATTATATTTGGATGAATACCTGTTTTAATGGCATAGTTTTCGGCATTAAGTCCAAAGCTATCCCAGCCCATTGGGTGTAAAACATTGAATCCTTTCATTCTTTTATAGCGACTAACAATATCTGTTGCAGTGTATCCTTCAGGATGTCCAACATGAAGGCCAGCACCAGATGGGTATGGAAAAATATCAAGAGCATAAAATTTTCGTTTTGAAGTATCGTTAGTTGTTTTAAATGTTTTATTTTCTTCCCAATAATTTTGCCACTGTTTTTCAATTTCAGAAAAATTATAATCCATAAGAACTCCACTAAATATGTAACTCTGTTTATAACGGATGCATACTAGCAAAGAATTAAAAGACAAAAAAGAGTAAAGTCGTTATTTGAAGTTATTTTAAATATTTGTAGATTGAAAAAACTTATCGATATTAACTTTAATATTAAATTTGATTGATCCTTCGATATCTAGGCTCTTATTAGGGTTTTTATCTACGATTACTTTTGGATGAATAACAAACTTTCTGTTATTTTTAAGAAGGACCTTCCAATCTAAATCTGATGCTTTTAGGTTAAGATTTAAAATATTTTGACTAGATTTATTTAAAAGATCTCGATTGTAAGATAAAACGAGTAAAGACTCCTCTTTATTACTTTTTTCATTATCAGGAAGTTCAAGATAAATTTTAATCTCCTTGATAAAATCAAGATTTTCCTTGCCACTAGATAGTGTAGAGAGGTTTATCCCGTTTAATTTTATATTGTTTATTACCTCAAAATCGACACTATCAAGTTCATAAAATTCATAATAAATAGGTTCTAGGTTTATTTGAGTTCCATTTATCACCTTAAGATCTACTAACATTGAACCAAGCTTTTTAAAGATTCCACCTATAATTGGAACTTTAGGTACAATTGGTACACTATTGGCCGGATTCACTTCATCAACTTCCAGAGTTTTCAAGTTAATTTTAAATGATAAATCTTTTATTCCAGGATTTTGGCTTTCGTAAGCTGGAATAATCTGCTCCTGACCACAAGCAGAGATTAGTACCAATAACGTAACAATTGTTGCAAGTTTCATTTTGCCCCCTGAATTCAAAAAATTATCCTAAATTTGATCTCTTAAATTTTTAGCTGCATTTTTTGTGCCACGAGATTGTGAAGATAAGTTATTGAAGAAATTTAAAAAGTAAAAATAGGCCATAGTGCCAAGATGACTCCAGTATAATTCTGTCCAAAATTTGCGTTGCGTAAAAAATACATTGAGAAATGTTTAAATTACAGTTATTTTAAAATTCAATTATATTATGCCATGGATTTAAAATCTCTCATACTACAGACATGTCTGCTGTTTATTTCATTTGATTTATATGGTTCTTATTACGAGACTCTGCCTAAAGGAAGAGCGTTAGTTGGACTTAAAAATGTTGTTATTAGTGATATTAAATCAACCTACAATCAAGATGGTGCCGTAAATAAGCTTAATTATTCTCAAAGTTTTGACTCGGTTGATTTAGAGGGGATGGATCAAGGGTTAAAAGATTATTTAGAACAATTAAAAAGTGTTTCTGAGAGAGCATATGATGAATTTAGTTTTGGCGAGTATGAGATAGATGCTAAGGCCCAAGCTAATGTTGTGGGGATTGGATTAGGGTATGGGCTTACTGATAATCTTACTGCTTATGTAACTGCTGCTTATTATGATGCATCTGTTTTGATTGATATTAAGAGAACGGCCAGTAATAATCATGAAAATGTAAAAGAAATTTTAGAACAAGAGCATGCAGACGAGACAGTGGGAAGTCTTATAAATCAGCTTCCTGACTTGACGGGTGAGTACCTTCAATACGTAATAGTTGATTATCTTGGATATCAACCAATTGGAAATTGGATGGCAACGGGTATTGGTGATGTTGAGTTGGGATTTATTTACAAAGTTTTTGAAAAAGAGAACTTTGGAGTTGCACTAAAATATGGAGTAATTCTGCCGACAGGAAAAATTGATAATCCAGATATTTTACAAGATATTTCCTTTGGAGATGGTCAGCTTGATAGTTTTATTGAGCTAGGTCAAGGGTTTTCAGTTTTATCAAACTTATTAGAATTTGAAAGTTCACTTAGGTTCACTTACCAGTTTGGCAGTTCTAAAATTTTAAGAATACCTGAAGATTATGATGTTTCTATCTCAGAATATAAAGCACTGTTTAGTGAAAAGTTAGGCAATAAAATTGATCTTAGCTTAGGTCTTAAATATAATTTTGCAAAGTCAATTTATCTAAAAAGTAATTATCAATATCTGTTTAAAGATTCTTCCACATATAAATCACCTTATAAATTAGCAAATGAGATTTTAGAGGTTAATACTTTAGAGTGGTCACATGTTGCAAAAGTTGAACTTGGCTTTTCTGCAGTTGATCTATTTTT
>DAOVTR010000100.1 GCA_030633015.1 Bdellovibrionales bacterium | reverse complement strand
CATGATACACTCGCGAAAGGATTCGTCAGATGATTGAAAAGATAAAAAGACAGATAAAATCTTGCTGATGACCGAATAATACTGCATATAATTTCCTATCTGGTAATATAGAAAATTTAACGATTAATCTATTAAACTTAGATAACTCTGAAGATTTCAGGTAAGTAGACATTTGATTATTAATTAACTCTAAAGCATTTTCAACTTTCTGTTTTACAGAGCTATTTACTGGAGTTGATTTTGATGAAGAAAAATATTTAATTGAATACGTTGTCCCCATAGTTCGACCATGAATCTCTTCCAACTTCTTTTGTATGGGCATACAACTAATAAAAAAAAGTCCCAGAATTACTCCTGGGACTAAAATATTTAATAATTTTTTCATAATAATTTTAACCAAAATCATCCAACATAATATCTTCTGGTTCTACTCCCTGATCAATAAGCATATCTGTTACACATTGATTCATTATTGGAGGGCCACATAAATAGTATTCGCAATCTTCTGGTGCTTGATGATTTTTTAATTGTTCATTTAAGATTACATTATGAATAAATCCTGTATAACCAGTCCAGTTATCTTCTGGAAGTGGATCAGACAAAGCACAATGCCATTTAAAATTAGGATTCTTTTCTTGAAGTTCATCAAACTCTTCAATATAAAACATCTCTTTTTTAGATCTTGCTCCATACCAATAAGTCATTTTACGAGTAGACTTAATTCTCTTTAATTGATCAAAAATATGAGATCTCA
Source organism: Bdellovibrionales bacterium (assembly GCA_030633015.1). Next base: position 5,487 of record DAOVTR010000100.1, on the reverse strand, counting down.
TTGGGGCCATTCCTGCTCCACCGCCAATAAAAATCATCTCTTTATCAGTCTCTCTAGCAAAAAACTCTCCAAACGGACCGGAAATCGTTACTTTATCTCCAGGTTTTAAATTAAAAATATAAGATGACATTATTCCAGGAGGGATGCCTTTTGTTCCAGGAGGAGGTGAAGCAATTCGAACATTTAGCATAATAGTCCCTTTCTCTTCAGGATAACTTGCCATTGAATAAGCTCTTACTGTTTCTTCTTTTACATCAGAAACAAAATCCCACATTTTAAAAGTATCCCAATCTTCTCGATACTCCTCTTCTATATCAAAATCTTTGTAATTAATTTTATGAGGTGGACACTCAATTTGAATATAACCACCGGCCCTAAAAGGAACATCCTCATCTTTAGGAAGCTCAACTACAAATTCCTTAATAAAGGTGGCAACATTTCGATTGGAAATTACAGTACATTCCCACTTCTTAACTCCAAAAACTTCTTCAGGAACTTCTATTTTCATATCTCTTTTAACGCCAACCTGACATGCCAATCTCTCACCATTTCTAGCTGCTTTTTTTGTAATATGGTCAAGCTCTGTAGGTAAAATGTCTCCTCCACCTTCTTTAACAACAAGGTTACACTGCCCACAAGTTCCACCACCTCCACAAGCCGAAGCAATAAAAATCTTTTGTCCTGACAAAACATTTAGCAGTTTATCACCAGCAGGTACTACTAAATCTCTTTCGCCATTAACTTTGATTGTCACATCGCCTGAGTTTACCAGTTTGGATTTAGCCAATAAAATAATAGTTACCAAGGCAAGAACCACCAAAGTAAACATTCCAACGCCAAGTAAAATAATGTTCATGTATATCTCTCTTTTTAAACTATAAAGTTAAAAATACTCATATTAATTAAAGTTGAATCCCTGAAAATGCCAGGAAGCCAAATGCCATAAGTCCAACAACAATAAAAGTGATGCCAAGACCTCTTAAGGCCGGAGGTACATTACTATATGTCATCTTCTCTCTAATACCAGCTAAGGCAACAATTGCTAAAGACCAACCAAATCCTGATCCAACACCGTATGCAACACTTTCTGCAAAATTATAATCTCTTTCAACCATAAACAAAGAACCGCCCAAAATAGCACAGTTAACTGTAATCAGAGGTAGAAAAATTCCTAAGCTTGCGTAGAGAGCGGGGAAATACTTATCTAAAGTCATTTCCAAAATTTGCACCATGGCCGCAATAACTCCAATATAACTAATCAGTCCTAAAAAAGATAAATCGACACCTGGAAGACCGGCCCAAGCAAGTGCTCCATCTTTTAAAAGATAGTTATAAATTAAATTATTTGCAGGAACAGTAATTGCCTGAACGACTACAACTGCTACACCAAGTCCAATTGAAGTTTTAACTTTTTTGGATACTGCTAGGAATGTACACATTCCTAGAAAGAAACTTAGTGCCAAATTTTCAATAAAAACTGCTTTAATTATAATACTTAAATAATGCTCAAACATGATTTATTCCTCTTCTATCTGTTCTGGCTTCCATGTCCTTAGGATCCAGATAAAAATACCAATTAAAAAGAAGGCACTTGGAGCCAAGAGCATAAGTCCATTCCCTTGATACCAACCTCCATCATTTACAAGAGGTAAAATGGTCTTGCCAAAAAGCGTTCCACTACCTAAAAGCTCACGAAAAACACCGACAAAAATCAAAACGATACTATAACCAATTCCATTTCCAATTCCATCTAAGAAACTAGCCAATGGTGAATTTTTCATGGCAAATGCTTCGGCCCTTCCCATAACAATACAATTGGTAATAATTAGACCAACATAGACTGACATACTTTTAGAAACACTAAAAAAATATGCTTTAAGTACCTGGTCAGCGATAATAACTAATGAAGCAATGATGGTCATCTGAACAATAATTCTAATGCTATTAGGGATATGATTTCTAATTAAGCTTACACCTAAATTTGAAAAACCAATAACAATTGTAACAGCAACAGACATGGCAATAACTGTTTCAAGTTTTGTTGTAACAGCCAGAGCAGAACAAAGTCCTAAAATCTGAAGCGCTATTGGATTATTATTAAATAAAGGATCAAAAAGAGTCTTTTTTATACTCATTGCACACTCCCTTGTCTAAACTTTTCTAAAAATGGACCAAACCCATCTTCTCCCAACCAATAAACGACAAGATTCTCAACGCCATTTGCAGTTAGTGTTGCACCAGCGATTCCATCAATCTGACTTTTAGCGGCAGGCAAACTTCTATTTACCGTCCCCTTAATGATATCTATTATCGGTTTATGATTTTCATCAAAAACAATTTTTCCAATCCAAGATGCTTTCCATTTTTTATTATCTATTTCAGCTCCTAAGCCTGGAGTTTCACCATGCTCATAAAAACCAAAACCCTTAATAACGTTAGTATCAGTAGATAAAGACATAAAACCATACATGGTTGACCAAAGTCCCTTACCATAGATTGGAATTACTACTTGAGTAGTTTTAGTACCGTCTTTAATTAAAAATACCTTCGATTTTTTCTCTCGATACTTAATTCCAGCAAGATCTTTATCTGCATCAATTCTCATATTCTGAGATGAATCTTTTGCAGCTGCTTTTTGATCATAAGCCTCAACATCGATATCGTTATCAACCTCTCCTGTTGAAAGATCGACCACAATTGTCTTAACATTTTTAAAAGCTTCTTTAATTGCATCTTTGGTTGCATCTTCTGGATTAATTAATCCCGCAGCAAGAAGCAAATTTTTCCTTACATCAAGAACTTTATTTTCTTCTTGTAAAGGCTTTAAAGAAACAGCCGCTGTCGAAACTAAAACGGAACCAACTAAGCAAAGAATAGTTGCAACTAGAAATGTTTTTTGTACACTATCATTTTTCATGTCTTGCCAACCTCCTCTTAATGTTTGCTTCTACAGTGAAGAAGTCAAACAATGGAGCAAATAAATTTGCAAATAAAATTGCCAACATCATCCCTTCAGGAAATGCAGGATTAACGACTCTAACTAAAACAACCATCAAGCCAATCAAAGCACCATACATCCAACGTCCACCATCAGTCATGGCCGCAGAAACAGGATCAGTTGCCATAAAAACGGTACCAAAAGCAAATCCACCTAAAACAAAATGCCAAAGTGGAGTCATGCCAAACATAACATTTGTATCACTTCCAATCATATTAAATAGTAAAGAAAATACAGCGGTACTTAGAACAATACCTAGCATAATTCTCCATGATCCAATTCCTGTAAATATTAAAATGGCAGCGCCAATAAGACATGCAAAAGTTGATGTTTCACCAATTGAACCTGGCATAAATCCCCAAAAGGCATCCCACCAAGTAACAGTTAATCCACCAATACCACTTGCAGCAACCTGACTCAGTGCTGTTGCTCCAGAAAATCCATCTGCTGCAACCCAAACAAGATCACCTGAGATCTCCCCAGGATATGCAAAAAATAGAAAAGCTCTTGCAACAAGGGCAGGATTTAAAAAATTTCTACCTGTTCCTCCAAAAACCTCTTTTCCAAAAATCACGCCAAAACTAATTCCAAGAGCAACTTGCCACAATGGAATACTAGCTGGAACAATCAGAGGAAGAAGCATACTTGTTACAAAAAATCCTTCATTAATCTCATGCTTTCGAACCAGTGAAAAGACAACTTCCCAAATTCCTCCCGCAGCCAAAGTTACGGCGTAAATAGGAAAAAAGTATAATGCTCCAAGCATAGTATTTCCACAAATGCTTGCCGGATTTATTCCAAATCCCATCATATGATAAAGAGCACCTCTCCATCCCTCGTGAGCTTCAATTCCCATTTTTAAAAGGGCACCATTTGCCTGAAGACCAACATTATACATCCCAAATAAAACTGCTGGAAATAAAGCAATGATAACCACTGTCATCAATCTTTTTAACTCTATACCATCACGTATATGAGTGCGCCCTTTTGAAACCTGACCCGGAGTAAAAACTAAGGTATCAACTACTTCAAACAAAGGATAAAGCTTTTCAAGCTTTGCACCTTTAAGAAATAGAGGCTCCTGTTTATCCAGAAAATCTCTAAGAAATTTCATTCTATTATCCTTCTTTTTCTATAGTTGTTAAATTCTCTCTTAAAATTACTCCATAATCTGTTTTGCCTGAACAAAGAAAAGTACATAATGCCAAGTCCTCTTCATCCATTTCAAGTGCACCCAAAAGTTGTGCTTTATCTGAATCTTTAGTTATTAAAGAAAGCAAAAGTGGAGTTGCTAAAACATCCAAGGGCATAACCTTTTCAAATTGACCAATTGGAACTATTGCTCTCGCAGAACCATTTGTAGATGTAGAAAAATCATACTTTATGCCTGGTAAAATACTTGAAAGAAAAATTTTAGTTAAAGAAAATTTCTTAGCTCCTAAGGCCATCCAACCTAAAAATTCTCGCTCATCTCCCTCTCTAATAACTGAAACTTGACTATTATATCTTCCAAGATAATCCATTGGACCTTCTGCGGCCAAACCATTTAAAATTGAGCCTGAAATAACTCTCATGTTACCTTCAGCCAACTCTTCATCTAGCAGCTCACTTAATTTTGCACCTAATCTTGTTTTTAAGATTCTTGGATTTTTAACTCCTGGCCCACCTAAAGCAATATATCGATCAGTCCATAGCTTACCAGTTTGAAATAGCTTACCTATCGCTATTACGTCTTGATAATTAATACTCCATACCATTTTTTCAAGATTAACTGGATCAACAAAATGAATATGAGTTCCTACATTTCCAGCAGGGTGAGGTCCTGAAAACTTTTTAACCTCAATGTCTTTGTTAGTATTAATCTCAAGCCTACTTTTAGATTCAATACAAACATAAGTCTTTGCTTTTGATAATTTTGAAATGGCTACAACGCCTGCTTTAAACTCTTCATCATATTTAGTGACTATAATGTTAGGATCCATTGCAAGAGGATTTGTATCCATTACATTTATAAATATAGATCTTGGCCTAGATTTTAATTCAGGAGCTTTAGAAAAAGGTCTTGTTTTAAAACTATTCCACAAACCAGATTCAACAAGCAATGACTCGACCTGTTCATCAGATAAATCATTTACTGCAATACTATTATAATTACTAAACTCAACCCTATCATCAGAACCATCAAGTTCAATAACGACAGTTTGTAATACTCTTCTGGCGCCACGGTTTATTTCAATAACTTTTCCTGCCCCAGGTGAAGTGTAGTTTACACCAATAACTTTTTTACAAGCAAAAAGAGGTTGGCCAATTTTTACCTGATCACCAACTTGAACCAACATAGTTGGTTTCATACCGACATAATCCAGTCCATTAATTCCTACTTTTGTAACTTTTTTTCCATCTTCAATTGATGTGGATGGACTTCCTGTTATTGGGATATCAAGCCCTTTTTTAATTTGAATCATAAAATACCGTACCCATCTAAAGGT
>DAOVTR010000003.1 GCA_030633015.1 Bdellovibrionales bacterium | reverse complement strand
TGAAAAGTTCTTTAAATGATTGCTGGTATGGTTACTATTTGATGGTATGTTGTTTTTTGTAATATTATTCGTTTTAGTTATTCTTTTTACAATAAATATTTTTTCTTTCTTTAGTTTAGGTTTTATAGATCTGTTTATGACTAAAGTATTGGAAATAAACAAGTGAATAATAATGGATATAACAAAAGATAGTTTCATACCAAGATGATCTTAAGGATCATCTTGTGGTTGTTTGTTAAATTGTTGTTAGTTTTGTGTTATTTTAATTTTAATCACAAGTTAAAGTGTTAATAATCCTTTTTGAGTATTTCCCATTATATTTTTTTTTCTTGTAGTAGTACTTCTTGTCTTTAAAGCTAAAACCATGATCTCCTTCCCACTTTTTTGTTTTATCTTTTGAGATTGCATAATAGTAATAATAGCGATTGTTTGTATCTGCAAGTTTAGAAAATTGCCCGCCCTCTAGTTTCCACCATCCACCAATTCTCCAGACCCCATTTAGATCAAGATATTTAACTGATACATATACTGGTTTGTGGCACTCATTTTCGAAAAATATTTTTAAATTATTACTAGCAGGAGTTGGGTTAGTACGAACCATATACTCAGGTGAGTCAATATTTCCTTCAATCACATTTTGAATAAATGTATATTTTCCATTATCAATTAAAACTCCGAAGTTTCGATTTTCTTCATGGCTACCTGCTACACTTACCCCAAAGATAAAATCACTGTTATTGGTATCTTTGGTTATCATGGGCGCACCACTCATTCCTCCAACCGAATCACAGCTATCGCTTATAAGTTGGTAATCTTCATTAAAAAAAGTATCATCACAGGTTGCCTTCCAAAGTGTGGCAAGTTGTTTATCTCCAGGATATCCCAATATTTGGGTCTCTATGCTATGGCGGTGTTTCATTTGATTGCTGTTTTTTAAATTATAGTATCCGATTGTAGATCCTATACTTTCATCGAGTTCAATAATGGCAATGTCATCACTCAAATAACTGTCTATAAAATAGTTTTTTAAAATTACGTAACGTTTCCACCCAATCTTTTGTTTAGGCATTTTTGATGCCGAATTTATTGATGGATAAAAATCAGCAGAAGAGGACCATCTATCTGTTTCTGAATTATAAAGACAGTGGGCAGCAGTTAAAACATGTCTATCACTAATCAGGGTTCCAGTGCATCCCGCCTTGGCACTTTTGTTATATACAAAGCCAATTTTTTTATAATCATTATGAGAAATTGTTTTGCCATAAAAATTATCTCTAGAATCATTCCCAATAATAATATGAGAAGGCAGTAATTTAAGAGGGTGGTTTGGTGTTGCTTTCTCGTTACAACTTGAAAAAATAGAAATGGTTATAATTAGTAGTAATAACTTATAGAAGTTCATAAGTAGTGCCTTTAGTTTTAATAAATAATACAAAATATTAGCACCTTATGACTCGCAGCATAGAAAAAGGTTAACTTATTGAATCTTTTACACTATTTTCTATTAGAATTAGTTTGCAAGTAGCTTTTTCTCGATGATTTTATTCATCCCTTCCTATGAATAATGTCTGGAACTATGAAAAATACCATTAGCCAAATAATTATCACAATTTTCCCATTCTGATGACGTTGGAGCTAGTGACGAAGATGACATTCGTGGTGGGTTGACCTTACGCTTAGTCACTTTTATAATCCAAACTTAAAATTATCTATGCATTGGGATAACTCATTGATATGGACGCTTAGTGATGGAGCGTATCCGGCCCTAGAAGGATTTTAGTCATTGAAAAAAAAGATTATATTTTCGTTTATTATTTTTATTACTGTTTTGCTAACGACTGAAGTTTTTATGAGAATTACTGGGGCCATATTATATAGACCCCAGTTAGCTAGCAATGAACGACATATTACTAATGATAAGACCATAAAAATTTTAACCGTTGGAGAGTCAACTACAGCTGATTACTGGTCATCTTCTGAGGAAGGTTCTTGGCCTCGGCAATTAGACAAAATGTTAAAGAGTAAAGGCTATAACGCAAAAGTTATTAATGTTGCCAAAGGAGGAGTGCAATCTTCTTTTATTTTGTCTGATGTTGATATGTGGATTGATAAATATAATCCTGATATTGTCATTTCAATGATGGGAATTAACGATAATAGACATACTTATTATCAGCAAGGAGATAACTACAATTTTAGCGGGTTAAAGAGTTTTGTTTTTTCACTAAAATTAGTGAAGCTTAGTTATTGGGTTTTTGAAGCAGTAAATAACCTCATTCATAAAAAGTTTTCAATAGGAACAATTAGATGGTTAACATATGAACAAAGGGATAATGTTCCACAGTTTGCAAAAGATTTTAATAAATATAATTTGGATATTGCTTTTGAAAAAGTAAGAGTTAAGGCAGCAGGCAATAAGTGCGTAGAAGCTTTATATCTATCTGAGATAATTACTAAATTACGTGGAGATAATGATTTTAGCAAATACAGTAAGTTAAAAGATAAGCTTGTTCCCATGGCAGTAAGAGCATTAACTCTTTGTCCGACGAATCATGATGTAATGTATATATCAATCAATACTCTAGGTATTGATCACGACACATGTAGGAAAATGATCTTACAAGTCACGCCATACATAAAGGAAATTGAACAAGATATCTGGGGATCAATGTCTTATTGCTTTGATGAGATTAAAGATATTCCTGATCTGATTTTTTATGAACTTGGTAAAAGAAATATTAGTTTGAATTTAAAACTAGCAAAAAATGAGGTTACTGCTCATCATTATCGAACATTATTTGATAAACTAAATCTAAAATCAATTAAGCTCATAGCAATGCAATACCCCACAGTTTCTTTAAGTCCTTTAAGAGGATACTTTGTAGATCGAGATGGAGAGTGGATAAAACCAGATTATCAGAATATTATACTTGTTGAAAATAGGGATAACTTTCTAAAGGCATTAAGTATTCATTCCTATGATCAGGTCTTTATGGATAGTTTTAATAAGTCATGGGGGCATACCACTTTTTTTGGGCATGAATTGATTGCAAAACAAGTATTGACAGAGGTTGAGAGAATTATAAAAAATAGATCAAAATAATTTTTTATAATTAGTTCATTAATCTTGCAGCTGTTTGGCTGCAGTTTAATTTAAATTGATCAAGGAATTCAGAGATTATCTTTTCAAATTTTTTTTCAAAACTCAGCTCTTGGGTTGTAAATACCTTCGATATATAGTTTGCTTGATAATCATTTAAAGATTTAAGAAAGTTTTTTAAATAATAGTGTGGGAGTTGCTCAATTCTTTTGTGATCAATATTGTTGACTATAAATTTCTGTTGCTCGCTACTTAGGTTACTTATACAATCCATGGCGGCAAATAGATGCTCATGCTTGTCAGATGTGGCGTATAATTTGTAAATCATTGTGTCTTTAAGAGAAAAATTATTTTCTATGACCCTATTTATGTCTAGTTCTGTAATGTCATGTAATAATCTTTCGCTGTATTTCGCATCTGCTTGTCTCTCAATTGGATCTTCTGTGGTTGAGAAAATTAGAGGTCGAATATATAGTGTTATTTTCCATTTTAAAAGTTCATAGATTTCACTGTTTTGAATATTTTTATTATTTAATAGGTCGCCAAAAAAGTAGAACATATATGGAGCGTGGGAGTAGTTTTCTAAAATATCTTTTAGTGCTAAAACTTTAGAAGTTTCTGATAGTCTACTGTAGAACTTTGAAAATTCCCACTCGTGAATACCTCTAAACGTTATAAGGAAATCGGAGATTGTTTTATTGAGTTTTGCTATGTTTTCATCTTTTATAAGCAGGTTTATCTCTTTTTCAGTTTTATTTTTTTTGTTTTTTATAAAGTTTTCTACCTCTTGTGTGCTTGTTTTTTTTGTCAATATTTTACTGGTTTTAATAATTGATCTATTTTTGATGACGTACTCTTGTCCCATTGAGATGCCTACATCTTGAAAGATTGTCGCCTTATAAATATCAACATCAAAAATTTCCATAATGGCAAAAATTGGATCACGACTAAAATCTTCAGGACTGTCTTTTAGGATTTTTTGCATCTGTTTGCCATAGTAATCATTTTTGTCATTGTTAAATATCATGCTCATTCTGTTAATAATATCTCTATTTGTTGTTTCATCGAGCATATTAAATCCCTCTTTTAGATCAATACGCATTACGCTAGATTGATCAAAGGGTAGGGATTGTAAATGTTCACTGTCAGGTCCATTTTTATTGAATGCTTTAACTCTTCCCCAGTCACGTGCGCTGCTGATGTTTTTTGTAGTATAGATGCCTCGCTGAAGTTGTAGAGATCCTGGAGGGCCATAACCAGATCCATTTCTGAGTCCTTGGGAGCTTATGGCCATAAGATCGCTGGTAGGGAATCCTGAAAAAAGTTTAGTAATGTGTTTGTTTTTTGTTATGGCACTTTTGGGATTGGTATTGATTCCAAATCTATTTTTTAGATAATTTTTAATAACTTTTATGGCCTGCTCTTTCTGTTTTTTTGTTAGTTTGTAAAATCTGTTTTTATTTAAGTTATATATGGTTTGAAAGTCTCCTTGGCCTTGGATTTTATCGTAAATTGCAATCGCTTTTGAATTATAGATGTTTTGAAATAAAGTTTCTGGAGATTTAGATTTTTGAAATAACTGTTTTAAAAATAGATCAAAACCATGTTTATCCATTTTTAGAATATGAGTAGGCCCATGTTTTTTTAAAAGATAATCAATTTGATCTATTAGCTCAAGACTATCTTTATGTGAAAGTTTTCTATCTAATTTTTGAAAAATTTCTTTGATATTCTCTACTGAAAATAGGTCAGAATTAGGCTGTCTTGAGTTTGGCTCAAGTTGGATCAGTGAGCATGAAGCGATGGTAAATAAAAAAATAAAAAAGATAAACCTATTCATGAGTGTCTATTCGGTAATTTAGAGTGATATATTACCTGTTTTACGCGTTGCAAGTAGCTAGAAAAACAAGATTTTAATAGACAAAAATCCTTTAATTTAGATAGAATTTGTTATTCAAAATTTCGTTTTTATATAGGGGTGGCTTTTATGAAAAATTTCTTATTTTTTATTGTTTTAACTTCTCTATCTGTAGTTCTTATTAACTGTGGGTCAGGAGATGCAGGTCTTCCTAAAACTTCTGCTGGGTCCATTGGTTTTCCAAGTGATTTAGCAATAAGTTCTCCAACCACTGGATCTAGTAGTGCTAAGGCAAAGTCAATTGATCAATTGAGAGATCCAATTGATGCGGCCCAGACTATGGATATGCCATATGATCAAAAAGTAGAGATGTTTAAAAGTATCTTACAGGGCTCAGAGATTAATGATTGTCGATTTGCTCTTTCTATGAATGTTTTTGATATGAATGCTGCTTGTTACGGCCCTGAAATTAAATTTTTTAATCACCCTGACTCCATTTCGACCACTGAAGATGGTACTTTACCTATAGGTGATATCGGTTTTTATACAGCGAATGAAGGGGCAACTACTGAAGCGTGTGCGGCGGCCCAGTTAAATAGAAAAGTAAAAAATATTGCAGGTCAGGTAGACTCCATGATGCTTACAACTGCTTCTCTTTTTTGTGTGGCAAATGTTACAGATCAATCTCTTCCAGCAACTGGAGAGAGTCTAGATCTTGCAACTACTGCTAGTGATGCTCTCTCTCTAATTAATTCTGATCTAACAATTACAGGAGCAACCATTGAGAGACTAGCCGATACGGCAGCTGGAGATTCAGTTTATGTTACGACTTTAAATGCAACTTATGTTGATAACAAAATTATCTATATTAGGCTTAAGCATATTCCTACCTCTGCTACAAATTCAACTTATAAAGGGAAACTCTCTTATATGATTACAACTCCTGATGCCACCCATCAGCTTATGTGGTGTGATTATGGAACAACTGAACTTGTTGGAATGAGAGATGCGGGCTCAATCTCCTATGAGAAAAATTCTTTGGGAATGATCTCCTATCAGCTTTATAGCGGTCAGTTTTGTGGAGATGAGGGGACTATTGATGATACCTTTGTAAGCTCTACAAATCTAACTGTTGATCCAACTAAAAAAGTTGTAACAATGGGACCAGTTGAAGATTTAAATCATACGGGCTGGTCAGGAAATTTTAACTACGCCCTTTTTAATCTTGATCCAGTAGATGGATCTGGAAATTTTCAGTTTGCTTGGCAAGCAGGACAGGGAGATAATGCGACTAGAGTTTTAAATGCGAAGCTCGGTAGTAGTGCAGGCGTCCTTACGGGGCCTGCTTATTTTGCTTATGGGCCGGATGTTGCCAATGCAAGCCTAGGCAGTATAACTGAAATGTATTGTAACTGGGCCGGGCCTGAAGGCGCAGCTTTTGCTCCTGATAAATCCAGTAAAGGGCAACCTCTTGTTCAAAGACAGCTTCTTTCTAAGGGAGCAACTGATACAACATTTATTGCTACAGAGTCTAAAATAACTTACGCTCCAGTCTTAGCCTGCGAGGTTTCAGGAACTCCGGCATTTACCTTTGGTTTAACTGGTGTCGAAGAAAATGGTGCTGCTTTTGTTCATGATCTGATTAATGTATCAGATATAGGTATAAATATTCCTGTGTCGCCAATTCTCCCAACAAACGTTGATCTATAGTTGGTGGTTATGAATAAAAAAATATTTGCTTTTTCGCTTCTATTTTTTTCATTAACTGTATTTAGTCAGACTAAATACGTAAGAAGCCTTAAAGCGGTGATGTATGATGGGCCATCAAAGAAATCAAAAGTTATAGGTAAATTAAAAAGAGGAAAATCTCTTAAGATAATTAAAACCCAAGGGCTTTGGGAGCAGGGTAAGGTAGGTAGTAAGAAGGGGTGGGTTATGAAATTAATGCTCTCCTCTGCCAAGCCTAGTTCTAGAAAGTCACTTTTATATGGAGGGAGTAGCCTTAAAAGCACTGCAAGGAAAAGAGCGTCAAGCTTTACTAGTGCAGGTGCCGCTCGTGGGCTAAGGGAAAGTAAAAAAGAGTTTAGTAAGTTGAATTTTAAGATAAATGTTAAAGATGTAGAGCTGATGGAATCTTTTTATACTTCTCCCCGAAAAGCTGCCAAGTATATTTCTGTAAAGTAGGATAATTTATGAAAGTCAGTATATATTTAGTTTTTTTATTTTCATTTCTTGCTACTGCCTTGCTTGCTACTACGCCTAGAGAGTATCGTAAGCGAATAAGTCAGGTGGTTTCTAAAGATTATAATCAATCTGATACTCAAGCAGAGGTTCAATTTGGCAAAACCCTTGCGGCAACAATTTTAGCAAAAAACAAACTTTTAAAAGATAAAAGGCTGACTAAATATTTAAATCGAATTGGAGCTGCGATTGTAGCTTACATGGGACGACCGGAGATAAAATATTTTTTTGGAATACTGGACTCTGATGATATTAACGCTTATGCGTGTCCTGGTGGTTATATCTTTATTACTAAAGGTGCACTTAAACTGATGAAAGATGAAAGTCAGTTAGCAGGTGTTATCTCTCATGAGATTGCCCATGTAAATTATAGGCATATTGTAAAACAGCTTAAGATTTCAGGAAAGGATGACTCTATTACTGCGGGGATTGTCTCAATTGTTGGAGGTCAGGCGGTTACAATCTTTAAATTTATAAATGCAAGTCTGGATCTTCTCTTTACTAAAGGACTTCAAAAAGAGGATGAGTTTGAAGCTGATTCATATAGTTTTGAAGCACTGGCAACCCTTGGATATGATCTTAAAAGTTATTACGGATATCTTACAAAAGTTAAAGATGTTCTATATAAATACAAAGATCAACCACTTTCAAAAACTCATCCGAGTATGGATATTAGGCTTTTGAAAATAAAAAAAATAATGTCATCACTTACTGATAAAACATATAAGGGGAAACGTTTTCAAAAAAGGTTTAATAGATATGTTAAAATATAATCTTGTCATTTTTTTATTTGTATTATCAACGATTACAGAAGCTGATACATCTCATTATAAAGATATTGTATTAGGTGGACGTGCATCAACCATGGGAGGCGCTTACATTGCCATCTCTGATGATGCTTCTGGGACTTATTATAATCCAGCGGGTTTAAGTCTTACTACTGGTGACAGTATTTCAGGTAGTGCTAAAATTTTAAATTATACCAGTTCTACTTATGAACAAGTTATAGGTAGTTATAACTGGGAGCGATCCAGTAACGATTTTATTGCAAATTTTTTTGGGGTAATAAAAAAGATGTGGGGGAAAACTTTTGCTTTTTCTTACGCAATTGCAGATTTTGCAGTTGAGCACCAAGATGAATCCTATGAAACTCCCAACGTTGATTATGATATGTATGCTTTAAACAGGCATACTGAGGATAAAACCAATCTTGCTACACTCTCCTATGCCGACAGCTTTGAGAAGAATTTTAATATGGGATTATCTCTATCTTATTTTGAGAGAATCTCTAGAAGTACATTTCATCAATTAGAAGAGTTTTCTAACGGAGAGGATCGAAATTATTATAGTACTTCAACTAGTACTGAACTAGGAGTTAAGGCAAAACTAGGTGTAATCTATATGAGAGAGAAGCTTAATTTGGGTTTTACGTTAGGTCACACCATGCTTTTAAAAACGGAAGATATAAGTTTCAGTGATACTAGGGCCAGAAACTCCAATGATAGTACTTATGCAACTGCTACTTATGATAGCAATCGGACACTTCCAATAGAGATCGGATTTGGTGCTGCTTATTTTTATAGTCCCTCTTTGCTTTTTGCTTTTGATTTTGACTACTATATTAACTCAAGTATCTATTATGTGGATGTTTGGAATATTAGCTTAGGAGCTGAGTATTATTTAAATAGATCAAACGCTCTTAGAGCTGGTTTTTATACTAATAACGATAGTAGTCCCACTATTTCAACAAGTACCTTGGGACTGACAAATATTGATATGCTGGGATTTACTTTTGGCTACACTCAGTTTTCAAAAGAGTCCTCCCTTACTCTTGGGTCAATTTACAGCTTTGGTTCTGGGGACTCTCAAGTCTATGCTTCGGATTCACAAACTCGTAAAATATCTAAAAGTAGTCTCTCCCTGGTAATGTCGGCCAACTATGGATTTTAAACATTGAAAGTTTCTAAAATAAAAATTATATGGGTTGTTTTAATTACAGTTTTTTCTGTTTTGGTTGGAAAAGTTTTTGAGCAGTCGGAACTTGGTGAGTTTTTTGAAAATAAAACCTTTGATCAACGGTTGGCCCTGACAAATTCAAATTTAGCTCCAGATAAGGACATTGTACTAGTATTAGTAGATGAAGCATCTTTAAAATCCATGAAGTCTATTGTTGGAAGGTGGCCCTGGCCTAGGTCTATCTGGGCCGAAGTAGTAGATTTTTTAAATAGTGTCGAGGTTAAGGCAATAATTTTTGATATTATTTTTACAGAGCCACAAATTGCTAGAGATGAGAGTGGAACTTTAGGAGAGGATGATCTGCGTTTGGTTGAAGCGTCGGCCAGTGGTAAAGTTTTTCATGGTTATCAAATTATTAAAGATAGTATTGATGAGTATAATAAGAATTTATTAGATCGGGATATGCCGGGGGAGTTTATCCAAAAGTTTTCCATAAAAAGATTTAAAGAAAATACTCCCTCTTCAAATAGTTTTAATAATTTTTACCTCCCAATTGAAGAGTTGTATCAGTACAGTTATGGAGTAGGGGTGGTTGAGTTTAGTCCTGATCGTGATGGGGTTTATAGAAAAACTTCTCTGATTCGAAAATATAAAAAATTGTTTTATCCAACGTTGCCATTTTCATATCTTCTTGATCATTTAAGGCCTCATGAGATTACTGTGCAAGTAGATCAATTGAAATTAGATCAATTTTTAATACCTTCTATTGGTGATCAGTATTTGATAAATCTCAAGAAAAATTTTAATACTTTTTCTGCGAGCGGAGTACTGGCAACAATTCAGCAGATTCTTAATGGCGAAGATGGCCCGTATGTAATTGATCCATCTGAGTTTAAAGATAAAATAGTTCTGCTGGCAGGGAGTGCAGTGGGCATTGAAGATCTGAAGACGACGGGTCTAGGTGAACTTCCAGGAGTTTACCTGCATGCTAGTATTATTGAAAATATCTTAACAAAATCATTTATAAAAAAAATATCTTTTAATAGGCTTATTTTAATCTATCTTATTGGGGCCTTTATAATATCTTTTGCAGGTATCTATTTTAAAAATATTTTTTTGCAGCATCTATTTTTTCCTATTTTAGCAATTGCTTATGGAGGGATTTCTATTTACTTGTTTAAGTTGGATTATTTTTGGCTTCCTATTACTTCTCCGGTTTTTATAATTTTTCTTGGTAGTTATATTCTTACGATCATCTACATGCTTTTTACTGAAGGAAGAGATAAAAAGTTTTTAAAGCAGGCCTTTGGTAATTATATCTCTCCCGAGCTTATTGATAAGATGCATGAATCTGGGAAAGCTCCAGCGCTTGGTGGAGATGTGGGTATTAGGACCGCTTATTTTACTGATATTCAAGGTTTTTCTACTTTTTCAGAAAAGCTATCGGCCACCAAATTGGTGGAGCTTTTAAATGAGTATCTTTCTGTAATGACTGATTTGTTGCTTGATGAGGAAGGAACCTTGGATAAATATGAAGGGGACGCAATTATTGCTTTTTTTGGAGCTCCAATGGAGCTTCCTGATCATGCTAGTCGAGCAGTTTTAGTGGCCCATCAAATGCAGGAGGCCCTGCTTGAGCTTCGAAAAAAATGGCAATCTGAAGGGGATAAGTGGCCTGTGATTGTTCATGAGATGAAAATGAGAATAGGGGTAAATTCTGGTGAGATAGTAACTGGAAATATGGGATCAAAAAAAAGAATGAACTATACCATGATGGGAGATGCTGTAAATTTAGCAGCACGGCTTGAAGAGGCCGCAAAACAATATGGCATTTTTACCCATATTGCTCAAAATACCAAAGATCTTATCGATGATGATTTTTTTATATTAAGAGAGCTTGATACTATCAGAGTTGTTGGAAAAAGTGAGCCTATAACCACCTATGATCTTCTTGGAATTAAAAGTAGTATTAATAAAAATTTATTAGATCTTAAAAATAGTTTTGAAAAAGGTCTGGCCTTATATAAAAATCAACAGTGGGATCAGGCCATGGAAGCTTTTAACGAGTCAATTAATTATGAGCATCTAAGATTTTCAGATCTTAAGGATAAAACAAATCCATCAGAAATTTATCTAAAAAGATGTAGCGATTATAAGCTAAACTCTCCAGGGGAAGATTGGGATGGATGCTTTACGCTAACTTCAAAATAGAATTAATCCATTAGACCATAAAATGTTTTCAATATCTGGATAATTTTTAGACAAAATTTCTTTAAAACACTATAAAACTTCTAATTAATTAACTTAGAGGTTTTATGAAATATTTTTTACTATCTTTGGTTTTTATTGTTTTTTCAGTTAGCTCATTTGCTGGATTCCCATTTAATGGATATAGAGATTTTTGTAATCAAAATTGTTCTACAATGCAACGATTTATGTACAATGATTTCTCTAAAAAAGAGATTTTTTATACTAAGGGCGAAAAGGTTTTTTCAGGAGATTGCTTTCATTCCAGTAGATATTATGATGGAAAGAAACTGCATCACGGAGTTATCGTTTTTGATAGTGTAAAAGAGAAGATATATATGTCGAGTAGTTTCTCTTTTTTTACTATAGAAAATCCATTTAGATCATGGAACATGGACATTGCAAGAGACGAACTTGGAGATTTTTATAGTCAAAAAAATGAGCTTCAAGGAGATGAGCGTACTGGTTTTGCCTCAGTCGGAGATGAGAGTTATCCTGTTGCTTATTGGTTTAGAAGACCTTCTCATGATACTCTCTTTTTAATAGGTCTTTGGACAACAAGTCATAAAGTAACTTGTTATTTAAGGTTAAATCAATAATCTATATTGCTGGACGAATTAAAAAACCTAAAAATGGAACTCCGGCCATCTTAGTATTCTTTAAAAAAATTATTCTCATTTCTGGATACTCTTTCATTATTTTATGGGCCGCTTCTCTATAAACTGCAATAGCGTAGTCATAATCTTTAAAGCGTCCACCATGTAGATAGGCCTTAGCATTAGGATTGCTATTATCAAGTACTCTAATTATCTCTTTAAAAAAATCATAAATTTGATTTGAGTTACTTAAATCAAAACCTCCACAAGTTTTACAACTTTGGTGACAAGTACATAGTCCTTGCCTCATTACTATGGCATCAAAGCTATTTTCTTGAAATGGTAGAGGTTTTGTATTATCTAGCTGTATTTTTTTATAGTTGCCGTTGATAGCTGTTTTATCAAAATTATAATCGCTGGTTACTATTTGAATCTCTGGAATTCTTTCACTTAAAATCTTGGCCTGCTGAGCACCTTCGCGTCCATCTGCTAGTCTTAAGACTCTTTTATATTGCTGGTAGAATTCAAAGGTTTCAAATTCAAAATTTCCCCAGGGGGTAGGTCTAAGTAGTTTCCATGTTTCATCAGTAGATAAAATTGATTGAGATGAGTGGTTACAACTGCTATTAAATTGTGCTGGAGCTCTATTAATATCTCCAGTTGTGCTAACAAGGCTGCAACTTGAAATTACAAGTAAAACAATAAATAAATTAAAACTGTTTTTCATCAACTACTTATCGGCAAAAAATATTTTTTTTAAAATAGGCATGATCCTCCGCTACTCCCTCCGGTCCCTTCCCAGTCATTTCTGCTAGATATCCCGTCTCGCTATTCACTTGGAACGCTGTCTGGGCCATCTTGAGCCTCAATTTGATAAGCCGTATAGCTCAAGAAGTGAGCTGTTGCTGAATTTCCTTAGAAGTTATTGGTATAACAACTGATATGGAAATAACTGCTAATAAAACTGTAAAAATACACTGCCACGAGTCATTGACCCCTAGTTTTAATTTTTGTAATATGCATGGCAAGTAGTGGAATTTATGGAGTTTTTATCATGAGAAAATTAAGCCTAATGGACCTGTTTGAAGTTTTGACTGTCGGGCTTCCCTTTTGTTCATTTAAAATTATATTTGGATTATATCTTTTAAGAATTAATTTTCAACTATTAGGTATTTCTATTTTAGTTTGGGGCATCTTGGATCTTATCATAAATGTTATTAATTTTTTCTCTTTGGTTACTTTTAAAAGAAGAATTCTTAGAGTTTGTGGCCTTAACTATTTAGTTGCCATTATATTGCCAGTTTTCCCTGTTGTTCACTCAGGCCCCAAGGATCTAGGTACTGGAATCGATGCAATGTTTTCTTTTATTATTGTCAGTATTGTTATTGGTGGAGGTGTTTTTGGAGAGCTATCTTACCTTGAAATTAAAATTTGGAGCGTTGGAGTTATATTGAATGTTCTAAGTGCAGGAATTTATCGTTTACTAAATACTACTAAAAGAATTAAGCTGAGCAGATGATAATTTTTTTTAAAAACGTACTTCCTTATATCAGGCCATATCTTTCCAAAGCAATTGGGGTTGCAATTTTAGCTCTGTTTTTAGCAGGAATAAAGGGGTATCAAATTACCCTTGTAAAACCTATCTTTGATAAAGGTCTTAATCCAGAGTCTTCGTTTTCAGAAGTTCTATTTTTAGCAGGACTGCTTTTTGTTCTTGCTCTTGCAAATTTTCCAATTAGATTTTTTCATTTTTATTGGATTAGATTTATTGAAGAAAATGTTATGTGTGAATTAAGGCAAGAGATGTTTTCTAAATTTCAATCTCTCCCTATGAGCTTTTATGCAAAACATAAGCAGGGTAAATTAATTTCTAACTTGTTTAATGATAGTGTTGTATTCGCCAATGGTTTTAGAAGCATGATTGATATTATAAGAGAGCCACTTACCGCCTTGGTAATGTTGGGGGTTGCTTTTTATCACGATTGGCAACTTACATTAGTTATGGTGATAGTTACGCCTGTTTTTACCGTTTTGTTTGTAATTTCTGGTAGGTTGGTAAAAAAGTATCAGCATATTGTTCAAGAACAGATGTCAAATATGATTCATGCTGCAAGCGAAGGTATTGAGGGGCAAAAAATTACAAAGGCCTTTAATTTACAAGATTATATACTTAAGCGTTTTGGAAATATTCAAAAGATTTTTTTACAATCAAAGTTTAAAACTATCACAATCGAAGAGATCTCTCATCCTTTGATTGAGCTGATTGTTGCATTTGTTTTAGGGCTAGTTATTATTTTGGCTTATTTTCGAATAAAAAGTGGAGAGTTATCAGTAGGCGGCTTTGTCTCTTTCATTGCGGCCCTGGCCATGGTTATGGAGCCAATTCGGAAATATTCAAGCGCAAATATTAAACTTCATCAAGCTCAAACTGGCGCTCAGCGGATTTTTGATATTTTAGGCCAAGATCAGGAAGTGGATACAGGGGAGGAAAAACTAACTTCATTTACTCAAAAGATAGAAGTTAAAAATATTAGTTTTTCATATGGAGAGGGAGATATTCTTAGTGACGTGAGTTTTGAGGTAAACAAAGGACAAAAAATTGCTTTTGTTGGGCTATCTGGATCAGGAAAATCTACTTTGCTAAATCTTTTTTTAGGTCTTTATAGACCACAAAAAGGTGAAATTCTTATTGATGGAATCCCTTTACTAAAAATTGATTTAAAACATCTTAGAGATCTTTTTGGTTTAGTAAGTCAGGATATTTTTCTTTTTAACGATACTATTTTAGAAAATTTAACAGTAGGAAAAGATATTTCTAAAGATGAACTTCATAAAGCATTAGAAGTATCTTATTCGAATGAGTTTATTGATAAGCTTCCTGATGGAATGAATACGATTATAGGTGACAGAGGAGCAAGGCTTTCTGGAGGCCAAAAACAGAGATTAACAATTGCGAGGGCCTTTTTAAATAATAATGATATTTTACTTTTTGATGAGGCGACCTCAGCACTTGATAATGAGTCAGAGCAGATTGTTCAAAAAGCTTTAGACCGAATTGTTAGTGATAAAACTGTAATTGCTGTTGCTCATAGACTTTCTACTATTTCAAACTATGATAAAATATTTGTCTTAAAAGATGGTAAAATTGTTGAACAGGGAAGTCATAAAGATCTTATTGGTTTAAATGGTCAATATGCTAAATTGTATCAACTGAGTTTAAAGACATAACTAATTTTTCTATTGGGCCTTTTTGCTCTTTTTTTATAAGAACTCTTTTATAATTATCTATAAGCTCTTTTGGCAGTGTTTTAAATAGAGAATTGATTATACTTTCAGCCTGCAAAAGGTTTGTTTCGCCTGCCATATGTTTTTGAGATAGATAAAAAATCATATCACTTAAATAGGCCGTACGATAATTTTCAAAATATCTTGATAGGGCAATATCCCAAGAAAATTCCTTTTTTCTACCTGTGATTCTCATTTGATCAATGGTTGTTGGGTCGTTTTTAAATAGATCCATAATCTCATCAATTTTACTTTTAAATACTTCTATTTCACCTTTAAGATCTGATGAGTCGTTAAAGCTATACATGAAAACGGCGTCATCTCCTCCCTTTATAAGGCCTCCAGTCTTTCTCGTAATTGGAATATTCATTCTCCACATGGCCTCAATATCGGTTAGCCCACATGGTTCAAATTTAGAGGTTATTGGAAAGAAGTCACCACCAGCTTGAATGAGTTGTCCCAGTTCTTTATCAGCAAATAGATTATAGAATTTAACGGCACTAGGATATTTAAGCTCAAGCTTTTCAAGCATCTTAACAACTTCTTTTCCCGCTTCATCGCCAGGTGTGCCCCCAATCACTACCTGACCTCCCTTTTTCACAATATGCTCTATGCTTTCAGCAAAAACCTCTACTTTCTTTTGATCAACAATTCTGGTGAGCAAAGAAAATATTGGCTTATCCGGATCAACTTCTATACCTGCTGTAATTTGCAGTAATTTTTTTATTCTTGCTTTTTCTTTTAGTGCCTGAGTGACTCCGTTGCTTGTACTAATATCTCCAAAATCAAAGCCTTTTTCCCACTCTATTCTGACTTCTTCAGGCAGTCTCTCATCAACTTCACTAGCTTTTTTAGATTTAAATTCTAATTTGTTTTCAATTCTAGCAGCATCGGAAAGTCCATTTTCTATGCCATCGACATTCCCAAAATGAGTATTGCCATTTGGGATAAATACATCTTGGGATACTAATGGTGGAAGGCCATTTTTTTCTTTAGAAATTTTTTCAAAAATTATCTCTTTTGACCATTTGAGTTCATCTGCATACCCTTGGCTAACAGGAATACCAGAAATTGTATATCTCTCTTCAAGAAAGCTTAATGCTCCTTTAAGTAGGTTGATATCGCCATTTAAAAGACCATACTGATCACGTCCTTCAAAATATCTTAAAAACTCATCTCTAGAAATTCCCAAAATATTTAAAAGTTTTAGATGCTCTTCCCAGTTTCCAAGGGGAACTCCATTTTCATATAATGAGTCTCCTCTACGTGCTCCACCAAAGTTATCAGTCCAAAATACTCCTTGGTAACCGCCATTATGGATGGTCAATACTGAAGGTGTCGTTTTCCCAATTTTAACGGCAGAGAGTGCTGTATGATAATCATGGGCATGATAGACAGTAGGCTTTAGAAAAGTGTTCATCTCTACTATCGCCTTATTATAAAGTCCATAAGCGTAGGCCTGTTCTAGAGTGCTGGCACCAGAATAATAAACTTTTAAATATTCATCTATAGTATAAGGAGTTGAAATACTAATATTTCTAAAGAGTGAATGATCAACAAAATAATATGTTGTATTTTTGTCAGGTCCAGGCCAGGAAAAAATTTTTACCTTTTGAAAATCATTTTCTCCCATTTTTATGGTGAGCTCTTTTATAAACTTACCTTCAGGAATTTCTTTAAAGGCCATAAAGATAAAAGATACTTTTGCTTTAGTTCTAATTTTACTTAAAAATTTTGATAGTTCCTGGGTCATGTCGTTTATAACAACAGCAAGACCACCAACTTTTGAAGTAAAATCAACCCCTCCCAGATTTATTTTTCCAAATTCTACTGCCGACATCATTATATGTGGTTCCCGATCAGCGTTTTGAAATTTTAGAAATTTTTTGTATAAAACAGTTCCAATATTATTTTTAAGCTTAAACTGGTTAATTGTTCCAATCTTAGAGATGGGAGTGTTAGGAAGTTGAGTTAGCTTAGAGTTATTTGATTTAGAAGATAAAAGAGCGTCAACATTATATACGCAGTCGTTGGCATATAAGCTAAAGCTTAGAATATAGCTAAAGATGGCCGTATAAACTAAGATTGATCTGTATATTGATCTAAGTCTTTGATACTTAGTCATTATGCGTCACTCCTTTGGTTTGGGTATATGCGTTATACGCTTAAACCGTTAAAATAACAAACTTTTATGTAAAGATTATCCGTAAAAAAATTACAACATTGATGCGGCGCAGGCATATATAATGTAGAATTTTGTGGTCATGAAGATAACAAGTTTAAAAAATTCTTATTTAAGAGTTCACGATCTTAGTTTTATAAGATTAGCTCTCTTTATGCTGTTTTTATTAGGAGTTACTCCTTCAGTTCGCGCTGACGTACTAACACCCTTCCCAACAGTTAGAAGTTATATGCTTTTTCTGGCCAGCAAGGCAGGTCATACTCTTGCCCCTAAAAAAGTCATAGAGTTAGTTGCCAAAATGGAGCTAGAAATTGAAAAGAGGTCAGTTAATAACCCTAAGCTTTTAAAGTCTTATCTTTATTATAAAAATCATTTTCAACATCATGTGTATCCAGCCCTAGGTCACTCATCTTGGATATTAGCAACGAATCTTCCTTTTGGAGTAGAAAATGCAATAAGCCTTCCTGGGATTGCGGCATATACTACTTCTCAGGTTGTAATTAATGATATGTTATCTGACAAAGCTTATAAGATTCCTACTTATGATTTTATTATTAAAGGTGGGGGCAGAGTTTCCATGTACTGGGATGATGGGGAACTTAAAGTTGTACAATCAAATATTTCTGCAGTTAAAGATTTCCTAGATTTATCAAAACCTCTATATATAGATAAGCAAAAAAATATGGTTTATGTAAATATTGATAAAAAGGTTCTTGGATTGCATCCAGATGAAGCATCATATTTTGCAATTAAGCTTAATGATTTGATCCCTCATAAGGCATCTTTAAAATATTTAGACTCTATTGAAATAATTGAAGAGGAGAGCAACCAGCTTGTATTAGAAAAGATTTTTAATAAGTCAGGCGCATATTCAACAGCGCCAAGGAGAATGAGAAAAGCATTTGAAAAATTGTTTCCAGAATATAGTCCTACGATGGATTTGAAGATGAAAGATGGATCAATTATCTCAATGGAGTTTAAAAATAAAAAACTTAATATTTTTGATTCCATATATAATGATCAAAAAATTATAAAAGATATTAGATTTGCTAATGATGATCAACTCGCATTTGTGGATATTAACTTAAAGGCCAGTGGAGACACTGTTGAGACAATTACAATTGATTATAAAGATATAACTAAATCCACCATAGACAATGGTTTGTTAGATCATGTTCAATTTGATTCAGGTCGTGAATTCGTTGATGAAATATTTTTAAATCCTAAAGGAAAAAAAACATTTTGGAATAAGATGGGGCCTTTGACTAGTTTTGTTAACTTGGCCGATGATGGGGCCACAAGCTATAGAACAACAGTTGCCGATTCTGTTAATAAGCTATCACGAATTTTAATTGCATCTAATCTTTCATGGCCAATGTTTGAAGTAGGTCGCCAGTTTGCCAGTTCAGGAATAATAAATATGCAGCCACTTTTTATGCACTCCTATGATCTGTTTTCTGCTTTTGTTATTGGGGGATATACAGGAGCTGCAATTGGAAACCGTGCACTTGATCTCGCGGTGATGGGTGGAATTAACTTTAAAAATAAATTTTATAATTTTATAGAGCACTACGAAGGACAGGGACGTATTGGTAGCAGAGTCTCTTTTGAGTTGAAAAATCGTTTTAGTCAAAAAAGCAGTATGGGAGTAAATGGCAGTTGCGCTAGTTCTGCAAGTTTAATGTATTTAGAGAAAGCAACACTTGATT
>DAOVTR010000122.1 GCA_030633015.1 Bdellovibrionales bacterium | reverse complement strand
TCCGGAATTGTATGTAGATGATAAAAATATGCAATGGGATGATTATTTTTTTCTGATTTTTTTAAATAAAATTGAAAAACCAATGTTAGAAAAATATCCCTTTTTAATATTATATGAATTCCCTTATAAACTAGCGGCTCTTTCAACACTGAAAAAAGATGATAGTAGAGTTGCTGAAAGGTTTGAAATATATTTGAATGGCATAGAATTGTGCAATTGTTTTAACGAACTTACTGATGTTAAAATTCAAAGGAAAAGGTTTCAAGAGCAGAAGCTTATCAAAAAAAAGATATATGATTATGAACTACCTGAACCAGATGTTTTATATAGCTCACTAGAAAGAGGCATTGCAAGTGCAAGTGGAGTCGCGCTGGGAGTAGAGCGATTACTTATTGCTCTTACAAATTGTAAGAACCCTTTTTGGAATTGAATTAATCACATCAATTTATTAAAAGTAATATGCATTTTTATAATTAGTTCCGACTTAATATGTTGAATTGGAACTTGTTTGGCCCACTTTTTGTGGTCTTGCGGACTGGTAGAGTTTCTTAATATATTTTTAGAATTAAAATTTGTTTGTTTTGCAAGATCAGCTGATAAAATGGCATACCAATTATAGAGATCGGTTGTATTGGTAAATAGATCAATAATATCAAGGGCCTTACTTACTGCAATTTTCTTTATTCGATATGGATTTAATGTAGAGAGTGATTGTTTATTAATTGTTTGAGAAATATATTTTTCAAGGAAAAAAGTTGTGTATTTTTGAAGTCTTGCTGAAGGTAGTGTGTTTGCATTATTTTCTAATGAAAAATAGTAGTTATCAAGTACCATTGCCCTGTATATTCCTTCTCTTGTTCCTCCTTGATCTAAAACATTTTGCCATTGGTTAAGTTTAACTGACGAGGGTGTATCTCCTCTGATTACGATGTATAGCTCCTTAATAAAAAGGTAGTTATATTTTTTTATTTCGATTTGGTTTAATTTTATATTTTTATTATGCAGTGTTATTGTTTGAGTTGATGTTGCGTTTTCAATAATTCGAGGGATCTGGGGTAATGAAATGACTTCCTGTTTGTTACCTATAATCATTTCATAATATGGCCTAATATATTCTTTTATATCTGATAATGTTAGGCAAAAAACGGGCGCTGGAAATAGGACCGAGATAAATAAAATAAATAATAACTTTTTCATTCAATACTCCAGTAAGGCTTTTATAATAGCCCACTAAAATATTAAAATAAATAGGTATTTTTATCTTGTGATTGACTTAAATTTTTCCCAGTTTTTATTAAGACAGACTATTTTTTCTAGGGTTAGTGGGACCATTTTATTCATTAATTCAGGATTATCATTCCAATTGTCTGATATTAATTCTATTGCTTGTAAAAGAGCAGAGATGTCTGAATTGATATTATGAATAAACTTGCTGGTATTTTCGTGATCAGTTTTCAAGTTGGTTTTCCTTCATTCTATTTAAAACTTTATAAAAAGAACTATTGGAAATCTTTAGATCTTTAAGAGTAATTCTAACTTTTTGCTTATTTCGTTTATAAAAGTGTTGCACAAGGGTATTTTCAATATCTTCGAGGGTTTTTTTAAGCCCATTTTCCCTTATGCTCTCTTCAGATATATTGGGTAGTAAATTTCTTGAACAGTCCCTGTTATACTGGAGAGTTTGGTTTGTATTTAGAAATCGATCAGGTAAATCTGAAATGCTAATTATACCGTGATCTTTTGCAGTTAAAATTTCAATGGTTTTTTCTAGTTCTCGTATATTTCCAGGCCAACGATATGTACTTAATAAGTCTATTACGTCATCTTTTATAACAATTCGTCTTGTTGATGATTTTAAAAAGTGCTTAATTAATAATGGAATGTCCCCAATCCTATTTTTTAATGGACTAAGTTCAATATTAAAGCCATCTATTCGATAAAAAAGATCTAATCTAAATTTTTGAGCATTAACAAGTTGCTTTAAGTTATCGCATGTCGCGCTGATTAGTCGAAAATTGGATGTTACTGGTTTTTCACTGCCAAGTGGATAAAATGTTTTATCTTCAATGGCCTTAAGTAGCTTTTGCTGTAAGATAGGCGGCATTGTGCCTAGTTCGTCTAAAAAAAGAGTGCCCCCATCAGCAAGAAGAAGTTTTCCCTTTTTACTTTTTTGTGCGCCAGAAAAAGCACCAGGTTCGTAGCCAAATAGTTCTGATTCTAAAAGGTTTTCAGGAGTTTCAGAACAGTTTAGTTGAATGAAATTATTGGAATTATCAAAAATAAGTTTATGTATTAATTTTGCAATAATGCTTTTTCCTGTGCCAGTTGCACCGGTTATTAATACAGGTTCATTTGATATGACAATTTCTTTTATTATTTGTAGCTTTTTAATTAGATCTTTATCTTGAGTTATGTAGTCGTTAAGAAAAAATTGTTTAAGAGTTCCTTGGTCTTTCATAAGCTTATAACGGGCCATAACAATATTTAATGATTTTTTATTAAAAGGCTTGCTTAAATAGTCATGACACCCTTTTTGATAAGCACTTTCAATATATCTGTTTTCTTCTCTTCCACTTACAACTATTGTGTATGCTTTTTTGTATTTTGCAATTTCAATCAATTGAAGACCTAATAACTCCTCTTCTAAATCAAGATCTATAAAGATAAGATCAAAACTATTTTGCTCAATTTGATTTTTAGCATCTAAGAAATTATCGGACTCAGTTATCAGCGGGCTTGTTCCAATAAATGTTTTTAAATTTAATCTAGATAAAGGATCATCTTCAATAATCAAGATACGGCTCTTTTTCATTAAAATTAACCTTGAAATTATTTAAGTTTACCTAGAATTATTAGTTACAAAAGACATCTAAAAGTAAAAAGTGTTGCGCTTCTTCTCTTATGATTTCTTTAGCTTCTAAGGATTCATTATAAAAATAAAAGGAGAGATGTGCACCAACATATGCTCCTCTTCTATGATCTAGTGATCGTTCAATTTCTTTTTTTGCCTCTGATTTGAGCATTCGGATTTCAACATCTCCAAGTGTCTCATATTTCTTGTAGTAATCGTTACCTTCGAATTCATCTGCAAAAATATCTCTGACTTGAACAGGTTCAAGGTTATTTTGAATTCTACTTTGATTTATGATCATTGTTGCAAGTACCAGAGCTGTTTTTTTTGCATTTTTTTCATTACAAGTAGATGCAAAAGAAGAAGTTGAAAAAAGTATAATGATTGAGAGTATAAAAATATTTTTCAAAGTTCCACCTTGGTTAAATCTAAGTATTATCTATAACATTTATAAATCTAGCGTTAAAATTGTAATTTGATATTTGTAATCTTTATATAAGGGTTTTTATTGTTCCAATCAGATCAAAGTCAGTAATATCAGTGATTAAAACGTTTACAAAGTCTCCAGTTTTTACATCTTTGATTTCACAATCGTTTATAATTACATGTCCATCGATTTCTGGAGCTTGTCCTTTATGCCTTCCCTGCCATAATAGCTCACTCTCTTCATGGATGCCTTCAATTAGTACTTCGATTGTTTTGCCAATGAAGGATTGGTTTAGCTCTTTGGCAATAATTAATTGTTGTTGGTAAGTTTTAGAAAATCTTTTTTCGATAGTTTGTTCCGATATTTTGTTTGGAAGTTTTATTGACGAGGTATCCTCTTCATCAGAATATTTAAAAACTCCAATATGGTTAAATCTCAATGATTTAACTCCTTGGATTAGGTCATTGAAATTATCTTGTGTTTCACCAGGAAATCCAACGATTAGAGAGGTACGAATTGTAATATCAGGAATTAAAGTACGAATTTTATTAATTTTTGTCATTATTTCCTCATTGGAAATATTGCGATTCATTTTTTTTTAATATGGAATTAGAGAAGTGTTGGATTGGTATATCTAGATAATGACAGATTTTATCAGAGGAACTAATCTTTTTAATGACATTGTAGTCTAGCTCATCGGGGTAGTAGTAAAAAAGTCTGATCCATTTTAGATCATTAATTTTATCAAGCTGGTCTAGAAGGTTTAAAAGATTGTTTGAATTATTAAGATCTATTCCGTATTGAGAGAGATCTTGTGAAATAATATTAACTTCCTTAACTCCAGTATCTGTTAAGCTTTTAACCTCGTTTATGATTGATTCAACAGTTCTGGATCTAAGCTTACCTCTGATTAGGGGAATTACACAAAAAGTACAGTTCCTATTGCATCCTTCAGATATTTTTATCCATGCGGTATAATTGGGAGTTGTAAGCAGTCTGGGGTAGGTCTCATCATATATAAATGTTGGCTTATCAACGTATGTTTTTAAAGACTTCTTATTAGTTAGCTTATTGTCGATAAAATCAAGGATTCTATGAAATTCACCTGTTCCTATAATAAGATCAACTTCACAAAGTTCATTTTCAATCTCTTTTGCATATCTTTGAGATAGACATCCTGTCACAACAAGAAGTTTACATTTTCCGGTGTCAGGTTTTTTATAGTCAGTAAATTCTAAAATGGCGTCAATGGATTCAGATTTTGCTGATTCAATGAAAGAACAGGTGTTTATAACAATAATTGAGGCTTCTGAAGGATTATTAATAATTTCATACTTATTTTCTTTTAAAAGTCCAAGCATAATCTCACTATCTACAAGATTTTTAGAGCATCCAAGTGAGACAAAATAGACTGATTTATTCATAGTTAGCTTAATTATATTTATACCTTGTAAAGTTTTTGAAGTATTTGCCAATAAATAGCTAGTCTTTTAATATTAACTTGTAATCTTTACTTGTAAAACCAAGGGCCCATCATGCGTTGTTTTATTATTTTATTAAATTTATTATTGATTTCAAATTGTTCATCGTTGCAAGGGAAGTTGCCTCCAGATGATGCCTATATTTTAAAATTGGAAAAATCAATAGATAATAATTTACCGGCAAACAGGAGGCCTGGTTCGGAAAACATGAAAAAAGATTCGTGGGCATATGATTATATTCTCGCAAAAAAATATTTTGATGAAAAAAAATATGATAAAGCATGTGTTTTATTTGAAAAGTTAAGAACAATAGATGAATTTACATTGAAAGATGTTTCGTTTGTTAGGGCCCTAAGAAGTTGTAGCTATTCTAATGAAAAACTAATTCTACTTTGGGATAGTGTGAAAGTTCCATCATGGCTTGATGAAGAGTATGATAAATTATCTTTAGAAATTGCTAATAATAATAAATTAGTAAAATATATTATTTATTTTTCAGTTGAAGTGTCAAAACATGAAAGGTTACAACATAAAAAAGTTAAATTAATGCAAACAGCAATTTCTCTTTCCGAAGATTTTGAACAAGAAGAGAAATTTAAGAAACGTATGTATATGATTGCGCCACATCTTAATCCTGATATTACAAATGCAAATATGTTTTTAATTGCGAGGGATTTAGAGCGAAATAGATTTTTTGATAAATCAAGAGTCTTATATCGAAAAATTATTAATAAAGAGCAATTTAGTTTTGAAGAAAAAATCAGTGCTTGGGAAAGAGTTAAACTCAGTTATAAAATTGAAAGAAAACTGAAAGAGTTTCGAATTAAAACTAAAGAGATGAGCGATTTTATTTTCAATCTTCTTGAAAATAGTCCAAACAATGTAGAGTATCAAAAAGCTTGGTATAAAAATCAAATAAATTTAGCAAGAGCCGTTTGGACTGAAAATAAAGCCGTTGAAGCACAAAAAATATTGTTGTTTCTTTTAAATGATCCTACAGAAGATGAAAATCAAAAGGCCTTGGCATATAGAATATTAGC
>DAOVTR010000212.1 GCA_030633015.1 Bdellovibrionales bacterium | reverse complement strand
TAAAGTCCATAACCATCTTTATCGGCAAAATAGGTGAAGAAAGAAGTAGAAAAATTCGCTCCGTTTTGGGATTATATCTTGATTTTTCCACAAAACCCAAATACTGCTCATGGTTT
This sequence comes from Bdellovibrionales bacterium, assembly GCA_030633015.1. The sequence goes on along the minus strand of DAOVTR010000212.1, from coordinate 4,137 downwards.
TCATAGATTGAAATTTTTCTAAGGGCCTTTCTACAACTCCTCTTATGAAGCCCAGCTGTATGATATTTGAGGGTTTGAATACTAAATTGTTTTTCTTTAAAGCTCGTTGATTTGCTTGAAACAAAAATATCACCAGAAGAAATTTTTTTTATGGTTGTTTTTGAAAAAGGCAAATCCTCAAAACCCATTAGTTTATGGGCATATACGGCACCTGAAACAAAAAAAATTGATAGTAAAATGGTGAATATATATACCTTCATTTGACTCGCTGTACCTTTTCTACCTTTATTCGGCCTCTTATCTTGAATATGTAACATATTAATAATAATAAATTATTTTTAATACGCAAAGCTAAAGGATGAGCTTTTGCACACACATTACTTAAGGGACAATTAATTCATGAATATTGGAAAAGTTAAGAGAAAAGGTAAGACTAAAGACGCTATTATTGAGAGTAAAGATCAAAGATGGCACTGTCGCAATCGGATTACTTTAGTTTTTGGAAGTAATGATGTCGAAGATTTAGAGAGTTATGTTTATAGAGATCATGAAGTCGAATTTAAAACAATTGAATTTCATCAAGCAAAATCAAAAGCAATTGAAGAGATATTAGATAATAGTATTGATGAATATTATCGAGGGCATGTAACTGAAATTCATACCTATCTTTCAGAGGACCGAACTAGCGTAATTATTGAAGATAATGGAATTGGCTTTCCTCTTAAAATGATAAAGCCGGTTTATTCAGAATTTAGAACTGGTTCAAAATTTAAAGATGAAGAAGTCGATAGTAAGGGATTTTTATATAGAACATTAGGCCAAAATGGTCTTGGGGCAGCAGCGACTTGTTTGACATCTGATGAGTTTAAAGTACGAGTTCGCCACTATAATGCAAAAATGGAACAGACAACTACCTTCGTAGATGGCGCATTAAAAATAAAAAAATCAAAAGCAAAAAAGTTCAAAGGGCACTCTGGGGTTAGAGTAGAACTTACTTTGTCGAATGAAGTTTATAAAAATAATGTTATTGACAAAGATCTGCTTCGAAAGCGAATAATTGACTTAGCTTATAATAATCCTGGATTAAAATTTACGTTTAATAGTGAGAAATATCATTTTAAAAAAGGCTTATTTGAACTTGCTCAATATATTGATATTAATTCTGCTCAAAATATAGGTACAGGTGAATATGTTTTTGATGCTGTAAGTTTAAAAGGAAAGAAAGTTAAAGGAAAAATTGATTTATCATTTTCTCTTACAATAAATAAGGCCAGTGAGCAAAGAGAGAGATTTATCTCTTTTGCTAACTCCTCTCCAACCTTTGATGGAGGTTTTCATCAAGACAGATTTAGAAGACTTTTTATAAACGCAATTAAAGATAAACTTGAAAGAGTTGCTAAAAAAGAAAAAATATCTTTAGTTGATAACGATATTTTAACAGGTTTAACTTTTATTATTGGAGTGACGATGCCCAATCCTAGGTTTGAATCACAAACCAAGAGGAAACTTGTTAGAGATTCTTATTTAGAAAAAATGATTGAAAAATTCATGAAAGATAATATGGATAAATTTATTAGAAAAAATAAAGATTATCTGGAATTAATTGTCGAAAGGGCAAAATCAAGACATAAATTTCAAGAATTAAAGGATGCTTCCAAGCAAGGTAAAAAGCAGAAGAAAAAAAGAATTGAAAAACTTCTAGATGCAAATGAGAGAAAAGATCGTTCAAAATGTACTCTTTTTATTTGTGAAGGAGATTCTGCAATTGGAGGATTAAGATCTGCAAGAAATAAACTTTACCAAGGTGGAATTGCTCTTAAGGGTAAGCCTATGAATGTTGCCCAAGCCTCAATTAATGATATTATAAATAATCAAGAGTTTTCAGATATTATGGGAGCAGTTGGACTTGTACTTGGTCAGCCCGTTGATTTTAGTGAAATCAGATTTTCAAAAATTGTTTTTTTAGCTGATTCAGACGTTGATGGTGGACATATTAATACACTTTTAACAAATTTCTTTTATACTTTTTGGCCTGAGCTGTTTGAGCGAGAGATGATGCAGCTTGCGAAGGCCCCGCTTTTCGAATTAATAACAGATAAGGGGCGTGTTTTTGCAGAATCACCTTCTCAGTTGGAAGATATTAAAAGTTCAAAAGTTAAAATACGAGAAATCCAAAGAAATAAAGGGCTTGGAGAGATGTCTCCTGAGGCCTTTAAGTATGTTTTAAATAAGGAAGATCATACTAAAATTATAGTAGAAGATTCTCTTAGTGCAAAAGAGATGTTAAATATTTGTTTTGGGAGAGATACTCAGCTTAGAAAAGAGTTATTGTTGGATGAGAAAAGTAGTTCTGAAGTTAGCGAAAAAAATAAAAAAGTAACTAAGAAAAAAGTAACTAAGAAAAAAGCAACCAAGAAAAAAGTAACCAAGAAAAAAGTAACCAAGAAAAAAGTAACCAAGAAAAAAGTAACCAAGAAAAAAGTAACCAAGAAAAAAGTAACCAAGAAAAAAGTAACCAAGAAAAAAGTGGCTAAGAAAAAATAGGGTCAGTAGATGGAAGAGACATTTTTAACGGCATTAGAAAGGGTACCATTAAGTACTGTAGTAAAAGATGAGTATAGAACTTATCAAATATATACTTTAATGGATCGTGCGATTCCATATTTGCAAGATGGTCTTAAGCCCGGCCAGAGAAGAATTTTATATACTCTTTGGAAAAACCATGGAAAAGGTTTATTAAAAGTTTCATCGGCCACAGGTTTAGTTCTAACACTGCATCCTCACGTACCAGCATCAGTAGAGTCTGCAATTGTTAACATGGCCCAAGATTATACATTTGCTAATAACAACCCCTTGATTGATAAAAAAGGGTATTTTGGGGAGAGAATGGAAACTTCTCCAGCAGCCGGTAGATATATTGAGTGTAAGTTAGGAAAAGTTGCAGAGTCACTCATTTTTGATGATTTAAATCAAGTGGAAATGATCCCCAATTATGATGAAAAAACTGTTGAGCCAATTTGTTTTTTACCGAAGCTTCCGCTTATGCTTTTAAATGGAGCAGAGGGAATAGGTACTGGTTTTTCTTCTGTTATTCCAAGTTTTCATCATAAAGATATTGTGGATTCTATTATTCAAACTATTAAAACAGGTAAGCCTAAAAAAATTAAACCATTTTTTCAATTTTACAATTCTGATCCAGAAATTGAAAAGAGTGGAAGAATTACTTTTCGGATGAATTTTGAAGAAATTGGAGATAAAATTTATATTACAGAAATTCCAAGAAATTTTGATGCTTCAAGAGTATATCGTCATTTAAATAAATTCATGGATCAGGGAGTACTAAAAGATTATATTGATTCTTCAGTTAATAATGAAATTAAAATTGAATTGATCTTTAAAAGAGGGCAAAAGCCATCTCTTGAAGAGGTTCAAAGAGTTATGGCCTCAGCAACTTCGTTGGTGCCTAATTACACTTTAATTTCAGAAAGAGGGGTTAAGATTTTTAATCGTCCAGAAGAGATCATTGAAATTTTTACTGCTACTCGCCTTGAGGTTGTTAAAAAGAGATATGAACTTTTATGTTTAGATTTCCAAAAAAAGATTAAGCAAAGCAGTGAGATAATAAGATTTATCAAGCAAAAACACTACATACAGGCTACAAAATTAAAAAATAGAAAATCATTTGTTGATTATCTTGAAAAAGAGAAATTTATTTTTAATGAGTATCTTGCAGATCTTCCCATTTATAGAATGACAAAAGATGAAGTTGCTAAACGGGTATTGATGGTAAAAGAAGATACTGCAAAACTTAAAGAGTATCAACGTATAGCGAAATCTCAAAGACTTATAGAGAAGAAATTAATTGATGAGCTTTTAGAAGTAAAGGCCATGTTAAGTGATTGGTTAAAGTCGAAAGAAAAAGAGAGATTAAAGCTTCTTAAAGATTTATCAAAAAAAGATAAAAAAAATATTTCAAAAAAATAACTTATATCAATGATTTATGTTTGTTTCCACCTGACTATAATCGTCGGGTAGTAGCTGAAATAAATTAGATTTAATATTAAGATCTTATTAATATTTCCGAGAAGTATAGAGTAGTAATTTGCAACTAAACGGAGCATTCAAATGCAAAAGTTT
>DAOVTR010000297.1 GCA_030633015.1 Bdellovibrionales bacterium | reverse complement strand
TGAAAAACTAATCATTTCATTCATTGGAATCATATCTTCAGAGTATAATTGCATTCCCATAAGAGAGACGTCTCTAACGTCACATATTATTTTTTTGTCCTGATACTCGATCAAAGCTGAACAGTCCACATCATGTCTTCGAAAAAAATATATTGGTTTTTTACTACGTTTATCTTTCTGCTTCATAGATATAACTTTAGCTGGTTCATTCCAGCGAAAAACCTCCAACAATACATCGTATTCCCTATCTGTAAGTAATGATGCTGAGGATGTTTTCTCCTTAAAAAAGTAATTAAATAAATTATTATCCATTGATGGGTATGATATATTTTTATATAACTTATCTGGAAAAGCGTACGCTTTATTTTTTAAGGTTTTCTTAATTGCTTTCTTTGATCCCATATATTCATAAACATTTTTCTTTAGAGAAAAATTACGATACTCAATAATAAGTCTATCCAGCGTGTCTTCAATATCATGATATAAACCTATTGCTGGAGCACCATTAGCAAAATCATAATTTTCAATCATTTTTTTATCCCCTGGGATTTCTTTAAATAAGAAAAATGCCTCGTAAAAATCTTTCCACTTGGGATGAACAGCAATAGCAAGTACTTTAACACCAAAATATTCTCTAGAAAAAACGTAAGCGTAATTCATTAATGGAAACAAAACCATTCCAAACCGTTTGCGGTGTCCTTTTTTGATGGCCAATGATGAAAACTCTGCAACATTTTTATTACCTGATTTTATTAAACTAAGATCAAAGTTTTTTTCTAAAGGTAATTTTAATGGATTATCTCTAATTAATGAAATGGTTCCAATCACTTCATCATTCCATAGAGCGACAAATGTAACAGTACTTGGAAGTGCATGATAAGGCGTCACTCTTAGACCGTGGGATTGCTTTTTCATGTATCCCTCCTCAACATATCCATCGTGCAATATTATAAATGCCTCCTCAAGTATCTGCCTATTATCAGCTAATTTAAATTTTAACTCGCAAGGAAGAGGATCATGAAGCTCAATCCCCATTCTATAAATATAATGCCTTAACTTCTTAGGCAAAAATTTAATCAATGAAAACAGTAACTTTCTTACTATTTTATTAATTGAGAATTTATTGACCATTAAAAGCGCCTCCTACAAACGCAAACGCTGGACCGTTATAGTCAAGTATCGGGTGCCAAGTGCTAAAACTTTAGATTCTTTTAAGATTTTTAAATGGTTCTTCTATTTTTTCTTCGACCTTGAATATTGGCTATCCCGTCCCTAAATACTGGAAAAAAGACCATACATACCAAATACATTGAAATTTGTCCTAACACTGATATCCATGCGATACCTCGTAGCATTCCAGCCTCAGCAAAAAACAGTGATCCAAATCCAATCATACTGGTTATGGCAGACAATTGTACTGCTTGAGCAATATATCGTGCACTTTCAACTGAAGAAAAATTATCAACCAGTTCACGATGCCTAACATGAACTCCCATATCAATACCGGCAGCAAGGACTGCTGGTATCATTGCAACATTTAAAATTGTAAATCTCTCACCAACTAGTCCCATAAGTCCTACTAATAGAAGCATTCCGCAAACTAATTGAGATTCAAGAAGAAGAGCTGAATAAAAACTTTTAAAATCTAGCCAAAAAACTAAAAATGCTCCTATAGCAAAAAGTATTAATACAATTTTACCATCTTTAATAATATGATCTATGATTTCGACAAAAACTAAAGTATCACTCCCTACTTTTATTCCTTTAAATTTATCTTTTGCACTAATTAAAACTTTTGAATAATCTCGTAAATTTTTATCATTTGATTGCTTCATTGCAGGATAGGATAAAACAATTGTTCCATTTTTTCCAAAAGCATTCTTTAACTGAGGAGGAAGATCATCTCTTTTATAAGGTTTTTCGTTTATCCAATCATGAATATCACCGCATTTTAATTTTGTTTTATCTTCAAGCTCTTTACAACTAACTCCATCTACTAATTTTTTTAATTTTTTAAGCTTTCGATATCTTGATTTCATATCCCTAGGCACCAGTGAAGCAAGAGATATAACATCATTAACCACTGGTTTTCTTATATCCTTTTCTAACCACTTTTCTAATTTCTTCGTCTGTTTTTCATCTACTGCTTGAATAGCAGAGGGAGATAATGATTTTCCAAAAAGTTTTTTTGCTAAAGCATTCATCTTTTGTGTTTTAACTGTTAGATCATGCATCCTTTCAAAATCATATTCAAACTCTGCTCTTGTAAGACCCCAGACAGTAAATATAATAACGGGTATGAACATCCACTTCCATCTAATAGAGAAAGGATAATACCCAAAAATTTCTAACGTTTTTTTAAATCTAGGCTGAGGTCTTAACCACTGCCCTACTACTGGGAAAGTGAGCATATAAACTAAAAAGATAGAAAGTATACCCAGGCCTGCAATCACACCTAACTCTGAAAAACCTCTAAAATCGCTGATATATAAAATTAAAAAAGCAGATGCTGAGGTAATTGAAGCAGACAAGAGAGCTCTTCCTATATTTGAATAAGCTTGATTTACAGACTCACCATGACTAAATCCTTCCTTAATCGACTGGTAATACCTTCGAATAAGATGAATACCATACTCGGCCCCAAGTCCTCCAAGTATTGCAAGTAAAAAAGAAGTTAAAATATTAATTTGACCTACAAAAATAAGAGCGATTCCTATTGACCATCCAAGAGCGATAATCACCGCCATATTGGTTATGGCCGCAGCACGAAAAGTACCTAACCCAATAACCAAAATAAGACTCAATGAAATTAAAGTGATGAGGCCTGTTCTTATGATATCTTTTTGAAACTGTTTTCTATCATGAACTTTTTCAATGTACCTACCAATTAAATTAAAGGGAACACTACCTAAAACATCTTTTAAATTAGTATCCAAATAATCTGCTAATTTTTGAGATTCATCTAGATCAACAGAATCAAATGTTGGTTTTATTAAAAACATTGCATATTTTTTATCTTTTGATAAATAATACCTTTGAACTTCATGTCGATCTTTAAAATCTATAAAAAATCTTTCTGCATCTTTTTTCTTTTCTAAGCGGTCAGATTCATCAGATAATCCAAGATCAAATAACTCAGTATCTCCTTTCTTGCTAAAAAGATTTTTTGCATGTTTTCTTAAATCTTTAAACTCACTTTTGGGAATAATATATAAGGCCTTACTTCTCAATTGGTACTCTTCTTTTTCAAAAAAGAAATACTTAACATCCTCCCTTTTTTT
>DAOVTR010000148.1 GCA_030633015.1 Bdellovibrionales bacterium | reverse complement strand
TTTAATAGTTTGTTCATAGTGTCTCCTGTCATGACTTACTCCTAAGTTATATGTTTTTATTTTTTTTAAAGTAAAATTCTCCATTTTTTGTAATCGGAACTCTGTAACCAAAGCCGAAGCTTTTTGACTTGATTTTTATAATAGGACAAAACTGATTCCTTTTAAATTCTGATTTTTTATAAAGATTAAAAACATGGTCAATATCTCTCTCATCTAAGCCTAGATCAAGAAATTTTGATTTATTAAGTCTATAACTTAATATGCCTTCTAGAATTAAATCAAGAATTTCATAAGCAGGCAAGGAATCTGTATCAAATTGATTATCTTTTAATTCTGCACTTGGTTCTCTTGAAATAACCTTGTCGGGTATTAAGTTATTATATTTTTTGTTGATATACGAACAGAGTCTGTATACTTCTGATTTATACAGATCTCCAATAACGCTTAGTGCTCCAACACTATCCCCATAAAGGGTAGAGTAGCCGACAGCAATTTCTGATTTATTAGAAGTGTTTAAGACCATGGCGTTTTTAGAATTTGCAAAAGCGTAAAGTATTGTACCTCTCAGTCTGCTTTGAATATTTTCATCAGCTAACTCTTCTAAGGGTATTTTAAAAGAATCTTGAAAGGAGTTTCTCAGTGCTGTATGGGTGAATTTTATGGGATGGTTGTAGAGTTTTACTCCCAATTTATCAGCAAGTTCATATGATAAATCATAACTTTCAGAAATTGAGTAAAGGCCAGGCATAAAAATTGCTTCTAAAGTTTGTTCTTTCTCAAGGATTAATTTCATAATGGTTAAAACAAGAGATGAATCAATACCGCCTGAGAGCGCGACAACAAAAGAGTTCATATTACTTTTTTTCGCATACTCTTGAATGCCAAATTTTAAAGATTGTAGTACAAGCTCACACTCTGAATCATTCCAAGTTTTAAGTTTAAATTGATCTAAATCATTTTTTACTATATTGGGATTAAAGAGTGATTCCCAGCTGTTTTCTGATGTTTGAATAGTTTCTCTGTCTGATTTGTTTGGTTTTAATGTAAATTTAGGTAGATCAAAAGAAAAAATATCTTTTTTAAAGAGGCTTGCACAATGACTAATATTTTCATTATTAACAACAAAACTTAGTCCATCAAATAAAATTTCATCTTCACCTCCAACCCTGTTTACATATACAAAAGGAGCTTTAAGTATTGTTGAAATTTGAGTAACTCTTTTAACTCTTTTTTCAAATTTTCCTATGTGAAATGGGCTAGCAGATAAATTGGCGATTAAATCAATCTTTTTATTTTCAAGAGTTTTTTGCAGATCTTCTATTGGATCACTTCCATATGAATTGCTATGCCACATATCTTCACAGACGAGCAAAGCAATTTGTTTTTCTTGGAAATTTATAATAGTGGTTGTATTGCCAGGTTCAAAATATTTTTTTTCATCAAAAATATCGTAGTTAGGAAGTAGTCTCTTTGTATAAATAAACCGGCCTTCCTTGCTAGGAGAAAATTGATAGATGCCGTTTTCAATTTTCATAGGAAGCTCATTACTATCAAAATGGTATTTAAGCCCTCCCATGAGAAATGTTACGTTCGGATTGTCTTTTAGGTTTAAAAAAAGTTCATTTAAATCATCTAGAAGTTGTAAGTAATTATTAATAAAAGATTTTTGTAAACATAAATCCTGGAGAGGATAGCCAGTCAAAAAAAGCTCTGGAAATAGATAAAGTCCATTGAGATTTTCTTGTGAAATAATATCTTTGCAGTAAGAAAATATTTCTCTAAAATCTCCAACAGTATGATGGGTTTGATGGACATGAATTTTCATTTAAATCCTCTATAATTTATTCACGTTAGATATATTTGCACCAAGTTTATTGACGCGTCAAATATCAAGGGGTAAATATTCCATAATTTAATGTATTTGATAAGCTTCGGCCATATTTAGGTTTTAATTCAATGCACAGTACGATGGATAAAGTTTTAATTGTTGGAGCAGGACTAGCTGGCTGTGAAGCTGCATATAAGCTTGCCCAGGCTGGAGTAGATGTTTTATTGTTTGAATGTAAAACTTATCTTCCAAGTGAGGCCCATAAATTAAAAACTTACGCAGAACTTGTCTGTTCTAATTCTTTAAAATCCATGAAAGAAGCATCCGCCCATGGCATTTTAAAATATGAAATGCAAGATTTGGGATCAATTATTTTGGATGTTGCCCAAAAAACAAAGGTCCCATCAGGTGACGCTCTTTCCGTTGATAGACATAAATTTAGTGAAATGATAACCGAGTTAATTCTTGATCATCCAAAAATTCAGGTATTCGATGAAGAGGTTATAAATCCTCTTTTGAAAATGGAAGAGATGGGTTGTAGGTACGGAGTTGTTGCAACAGGGCCTTTAACATCAAAAAATTTAGATCAATGGATTATTGGTGAGATTTCTTCAGAGGAAAATCACTATTTTTACGATGCAATTGCTCCTGTTGTGGACGCTGATAGTTTAGATTATACAAAATTGTATTTTAAAGATCGTTATAAAGAAATTCAAGAAAAGCATGAGGAGATTGGTTATTTGAATGCTCCCATGAGTAAATTGGAATATGAGAGCTTTATAGAGGCATTAATTTGTGCTGATAAAGTTCCTCCTCGAGAATTTGAAAACTATAAATATTTTGAGGGCTGTCTTCCTATTGATTTAATGGCCCAAAGGGGAAAAGAGACTGCTCGATTTTCCTGTATGAAACCTGTTGGATTAGAAGATCGTAATAATGATCGTCCATATGCAGTTGTTCAATTAAGAAAAGAGAATTTACTTGGCTCAGCTTATAATCTTGTTGGTTTTCAGACAAGGCTTACTTACTCCGAACAAAAAAGAGTTTTTAGAATGATACCTGGCATGGAAAAGGCGTCATTTTTTCATTATGGTTCAATCCATCGAAATTCATTTATTGGAGCTAACAAATCTTTGAATTGGAACTTTAGTAGTCAAATACATTCCAAACTTTTTTTTGCCGGCCAAATTACAGGGGTTGAAGGCTATACGGAAAGTGCCTCAACGGGTCTATACGTTGCTCATGAAATTTTAAATGAAATGAAGGGTATCAATTTTAGAAAATGGCCAGTTGAAACGGCCATTGGTGCCCTAGTAAATTATGTAATGACATCTTCAAAATCATCTCCTTCAAGTATTAATTTTGGTTTAATGCCACCAATAAAACTGGATAAATTACAGAGAAAAGATAAAAAAAAATCTATTATAAAAAAGGAGATAGGTTTTAGGCGAGCAAGGGATAAATATAAAGAATTTATGGAGCTATTGTGAAAGGTATCATTTTAATTGTTATTGCTTGTCTATTATGGGCAATAGACACGCTTTTTAGGTACCCTCTTTTAAGCTCAGGAGTTTCGGCTACTCGAATTGTTTTTTCAGAGCATTTGATTTTGTTTTTAATCTTTATTCCTGTCGTTTTTAAAAGTAGACAAAAATTTTGGAATGGAAAAGTCTCACATCTTTTTTATTTTTTTATGATTGGGTGTCTGGGGTCGGCCCTAGCAACTCTTTGTTTTACAAAAGCTTTTTATCTTATAAATCCATCTTTAGTTATTTTATTACAAAAGTTTCAACCGTTAATTGCCATATTATTAGCAAGGGTAATTATTGGTGAAAAGTTAAGTCGAAATTTTCTTCTGTGGGGATTGATCTGCATTTTTGGAGCTTTTTTAATAACCTATCAAGATATTGTTCCAGGAATTGCAAAGCTTGATTTTTCTGTTGAGCTTTTAAGCAGTAAAAATTTAGTTGGATATTTTTATACTTTCATTGCTATTTTAGGTTGGGGAAGTGCAACAGTTTTTGGCAAAAAATTAATTATAGCAGGATACAACGAAAAAGAGGTAATGGGCGGTAGATTTATATTTGGTTTTCTATTTTTAATACCAATCGTTTTACTATCAAGAGTTGAGCTTGATTTTGATCCTAGAATTTGGTCGACAATTTCAGTGATGGTATTAATAACAGGTCTTATTTCAATGTATTTATACTATAAGGGTCTTAAAATAATATCTGCGAAATTGTGTACGTTGATTGAGATGTCCTTTCCCTTGTTCGCAGTAATAGTAAATTGGATTTTTCTAGATAAGTCTCTTGAGGTGCAACAGATTTTGGGTGGGATTGTATTACTTTTAGGATCAACCGTGATACAGTTAAAAAAATATTAATCTAATTGAGGTTTTACAAATGATAAATTTTCCAGATTCATTTAAAGATAAAAATATATTAGTTGTTGGAGCTGCTGGTTTTATTCCATCAACTCTTGCAGAGTTTTATTTACAAAAAGGTGCAACAGTTATTGGCATTGATAATTTTATAACCGGGTCTCAGCGAAATATTGATATATTAAACAGTTATGATAATTTTAACTTTTTTGAATTTGATATTTGTGATGGTATTCCTCAGATAAGTGAGAGAATTGATTATATTTTTTCAATGGCGTCTCCGGCATCTCCAATTGATTTTAAAATTATTCCAATGGAGATAATGAAAACCAATTCTTTTGGTACTTTAAATATTTTAGAATTAGCAAAAGAAAAAAGTGCACGGTTTTTGCTTGCTTCAACGTCAGAGATTTACGGGGATCCATTGGTTCATCCTCAAACTGAAGATTATCATGGAAATGTAAACACCTTAGGCCCGAGGGCCTGTTATGATGAATCTAAACGATTTGGTGAAACATTGACTATGACTTATAATCGGCTTTATAAACTTGAGACTCGTATCGTTAGGATTTTTAATACATATGGACCTCGAATGAGACCTAATGATGGAAGGGTAATTGTCAATTTTGTAAATCAAGCTCTTAAGGGAGAAGATTTAACTGTTTATGGTGAAGGAATGCAGACAAGGTCATTTTGTTACGTTGATGATTTAGTCAACGCAATCCATAATGTTATGTTTAGTAGCGATCATATGCCGTTTAATTGTGGAAATCCGGATGAATATACCATTAAGAGGGCAGCAGAAATTATAATTAAAACTTTAAAAAGTAGTTCTAAAATTTCATATATTAATGACAGTGATATTTTAATTGATGACCCTCTTCAGAGAAGACCTAATATGAAAAAGTTATATGACGCTTCA
>DAOVTR010000165.1 GCA_030633015.1 Bdellovibrionales bacterium | reverse complement strand
TTAAAGGTATTGCTATCAAATCGAAAACGATCTGTATAAAACTGCATATAAAAATCAAAGGCTGTTTTAACTGGCGAGAAAAAATCAGTTCTATTTTCAGTATCAACATTTAAAATATAAACTAATGGAGTTCCAAAAGATCTTCTCCAATAATAATCTAAATTAAGAGCAACTGATCCCATGGCGCCTTCAAGCTGTATAAACTTTTTCTCGACTCCTTTGGAATCTTTTTGAGATTTAATATTTTGAATGAGATCAGGCGATAAAATTTCAAAAAACTTCTCTCTTCCAATTTTTTCTTGCAACCTTTGCAAAAGAGGAGTCAATGCAGTGTAGTTGATTAAAAGCATATTAGTATTAAAAAATGCTTCTCCATCATTTTTTCTTAGTCCCAACTTTTCAAACAATCCTAACTGACCAGCACTCTCGGCCTGGGCCTTCTCAACGATTGTTACATAAAACCTCTGATCTTCTTTAAACAGAGCAATTTGACCACCTTTTAAATCATTATTAGTCTTGCTAGTGGTAACCATTGCAATTGGAATTGACTCTTTTGCCATCCATCCAGTCATAAGATAATCAGGGCCACTGCTTAAATCTTCTCCATTTCCAATGGAGCTAATTAAAACATTGTCAGGATTAACTTTAGGTAAGCTACTACTATCGATAGCATTCATTATGGCCTCGACCCCAAAGAGTCCATGGCCTCCAGGAGATTTTCTCTCAACTGTTAAGTTATTAAACTGATCAATAGTAGGGAGATGTTGCTGAAAACTTTTTTTAAAAAATGAGATTTTTTCTGAGTTTTCTATACATTTCTTATAACTCACATCTTTTTCAAATGCCATTTTATCCCAAATACTTGAAATAGAAGAATCTGTTTCGTCACTTACAATATCATGTAAAATAATTTTATAAAAACTATCAGACTCCGCCAGTTTCATAGCCTGTATAATTTGAGTTTCAGCTAAACTAATATTATCCCATTTCGGTAAAAAAAGATCCGTTCCTTTTGCCCCAAGTTCACTTTTATTAATACCCAATTTTTTCAAATAAAGATCTCTTTTTATTGATGACCCTGTTCCGGCCTGCATTTTTTTCAACCATAAAACAACTCTTGCTGAATCGGCATGAGAGTATCTATCTTTTAAATCAGAGTAATTTGTAACTGGTAAATTTTTTAAAATTTGTTTTGTAGCAATTGCAGTTGGATAAACTGATCTAAAATTTTCATTATGTTTAGCCTCAGTCTCAATAATTTGCATAGGTTTTATAGCTTTGCTATTATCATATTTAAATTTACGATAAAGACTAAAAAAATATTGAAAATTAATTTTATCTATTTCTAAAAGTGACATAAGTTCACTTCTTAAATCTTCTTTTACATTTAAGTCTTGAGTTTTAAATATTTGATCCATCAAAGAATCTAACTGATTCATCTCCTTCTCCTCAAAAAAAGAAACAATAATATCATATAGATAGAAAATTACTACCGCTATTAGAGAGTAAGTATAACAATAATTATTAGTTATATAGACGAAATGGTTGACACGCCCCACTAGTGTTTGACTATTCAAACAATGTGCTCTATAATATTAATACGGAGTTTTTATGAGTTCAGGACACCCTATTTCTCTTTCAAATGTTGGTGATATGGTTGAAATTGTAAAAATTTTCAATGAGCAATTAATTCATAAAAATATTTTAAAAAGTGGTGTAGTTATAATGATAGTTGATAAAGACTCTAAAAATTCTATGGTAGTGGCACATGGTGAAAAAAAATACAACCTCGACCATAAAATTTTAAATACAATATTTGTAAAACCTGTTAAAAAGCAAATTATTGAATTCTGTAGTAGTTGTGATCATGGAAATTGTAGTTCTTGTAGCGCATTTAAGGATTTATTATGACACTGTCTTTAGCTGATTCACCAGTAGGAACCAAAGGTATCATCTCCTCAATTGATGATATTGGTACGTTTAGAAGAAGAATACAAGACCTTGGAATATTTCCTGGGTGCGAAATATATGTAACTAATAAGGCCCCTCTGGGAGATCCTCTGAGCATCAAGGTTAGAGGTGCTCAAATATCACTTAGAAAAACTGAAGCTAAAAAAATTATGATAAAGGTCATCTAGGTGAAAATTGCTCTTGTTGGAAATCCTAATTGTGGAAAATCTACACTTTTTAATCAACTAACGGGCTCCAATGAAAAAATTGGAAACTACTCCGGTGTTACTGTAGAGCAAAAATCAAGCACCGTTGTTATTAACGACTGCAGTGTTGAAGTTATTGACCTACCAGGAATATATGGTCTAACGGCCTATAGTGAAGATGAAAAAATTGCTCTTGAATATTTCTTAACTCAAAGTATCGATCTCATTATTAATGTTGTCGACGCAACTAATATTGAAAGAAATCTATTTTTAACATTGCAACTTTTAGAGCTTGGTATTCCCATTATTATTGTTTTAAATATGCATGATATTGCTTTAAAAAATGGAATAAAAATTGACTCTTGTAAATTAAAACCATTTTTAAATGTCCCAAGTATGCCATGTGTAGCTAGAACTGGAAAAGGAGTTGATAAACTTCAGTTTGTTATAAAAAACCACCTAGGAAAACCTTTTCAAAACAATTTTAAAATTAACTATACAGATCCCTTAGAAGAAAATTTGTCACGAATTCAAGAGATCATAAAAAAAACTTCACCAAATCTAAAATTAAAAAGTCGATGGCTTGCAATCAAACTTGTTGAGGACGGACAGGGAAATATAAGTGAAGAGAATTTAGTAAAAAGACTCAATGACAATTCTCAAGATATTATAAAACACTTTTTATTGGCCACCGAACCAGATAATAAGATGGTTGATATAATCTCTAGTTCTAGATTTAAATATATTCAATCACTCTCAGCAAAATGTATCTCTAGGCCCAAAACAGTTAGCACCACTGGTACTGAAAACATTGATATGCTACTTACCAATAGAGTAATTGGTCCAATACTTCTTCTATTTATTCTATGGGCCGCCTATACTTTTGCTTTTAGTGTAGGAGACTACCTAACTGGATACATTGAAGATTTTTTCTCTTGGCTTAAACTGCTAGTTAACTCCGCTCTTCCTGAAGGGCTTTTAAAATCTCTTATTACTTCAGGAATTATTGATGGGGTTGGAGGAGTTTTATCTTTTATACCTCTTATTATGTTAATGTTTTTAGTTATTGGTGCCATAGAAGAGTCTGGCTACATGGCCCGAGTTGCTTTTATGCTCGATAGAGTTCTTAGAATTTTTGGGCTCCATGGAAGCTCCATTCTTGCCTATATATTATCTGGTGGAATTGCTGGTGGATGCGCAGTACCAGGAGTTATGGCAACTAGAACACTTAAAAATCCAAAAGAGAGGATGGCCACTTTGCTTACAGTTCCATTTATGAACTGTGGTGGAAAGCTTCCGGTTTATGCATTACTTATTGCTGCGTTTTTTTCCGAGCATCGTGGAAGTGCCATGTTTATTATTACTCTATTTAGTTGGCTGATTGCTCTACTTATGGCCGGAATACTTAGGGCCACCATCTTAAAATGATCTAAGGAACCTTTTATTTTAGAGCTACCACCTTACAGGTTTCCAACTATAAAAGGTCTAACCATGCAAATGTGGCAAAAGACGTCCATGTATATAAAAAAAGCTGGTACCATTATTTTAGCCGCCACCATTATTGTCTGGGCCTTGATGACCTTTCCTGTTCACAATGAAAAATCAATAGAGCACTCCTATGCGGGACAAATTGGAAAATTTTTTGAGCCAGTAACCAAACCTTTGATGGGCTTTGACTGGAAAGTAAATGTCTCCATGTTAGCTGGAATTGCGGCAAAAGAAATTATAATTACAACTTTAGGAACTGCCTACTCTATTACAATTGATGATCCTGAGGAGAGCTCTGGATTGGTAGAGAGAATTTCTAAAGATAAAAGTTGGGGAACTAATCAAGCGTTTGCTCTGCTGTTTTTTGTAATGCTCTATATTCCCTGCCTCTCTGTTTTAAGTGTAATTAAACAAGAAACAGATTCGTGGAAATGGGCGGCTTTTACTGTTTTTTATACCCTTTTTGTGGCCACCGCCGTATCTTCAGCTGTCTATCATCTTTTTGCTTAAGATTTATTTTACTGAATTGCTGTTGGAATATCATCCGCATGAATTGGTGCTGTAAAACCTAATACATTTCCATATTCTAATAGTGTCTGCCAATCAGTAGAGTGAACAGAGAGATCAGCTGAATCAATTTCTAAATATGCAAGAGTATCGGCCCAAATTTGAGTTCCTGCAAAATAATCAGCTGTATCTGTGCAATCCTCCGATCCTGCTGTTGTCGGCGGTAGGGCATTGGCAAAACATGTAGTAGATAGTGGTGGTGCTGGAGCCTTTTCATCAGTTGACATAAAAGGTGGAAGCTTTAAAACAGGCATTAATCCTACAGCAAAACTGCCATCCACTGGAGTGCCATCATCTTCAAAACCAGCTTTACCCATAGCAATTAACCAATTTGCACTCCTTGTCACCTCTCCTGTATAATATTTTACAAGAAACTTATGATTATCAGGATTAAAAATTCCTATCGCTCGACCATTGGACTCTGTTGAAGAGTCATAATCACCATCGGCCGTCCCCTTATCATAACCTCTTTTTATTTTAAATGCAATAAAAGCTTTATCATCAGTCCCCGCTTTCATTTTTACGTGGCCTTG
>DAOVTR010000231.1 GCA_030633015.1 Bdellovibrionales bacterium | reverse complement strand
TATTGAAGCCGGAACCATTAAGAACTTGTCCGATAGGTCCAATTATATTTGTTGGGGTATGGATTGTCCTAAATGACAAGTAGTCATGTTTACCCATTTAGTAAAAAAGAGTATATGAAAGGTGATCGGCCTGACGTTGAGTGCATTTTATGTGCATGTGCTAAAAATCACAAAGAAGTAGTAAATTTAATCTTTTTAGAAAGCGATCACTGTGTAGTATCAATTAATCTTTTTCCATATAATTCAGGCCATCTGATGATTTTTCCTAAAAGACATATTGTTGATCTTAGAGAACTGACCCATTTAGAAGAAATGGAGATAACTGCACTGACTAAGGTGTTAATGGATGGGCTAGATGATCTTTATAGTCCTCATGGCTTTAATGTTGGCTATAATATAAGAGAAGTTGCTGGAGCATCTATTAATCATCTTCATCAACATATTATTCCAAGATATCCTAATGAGTTGGGAATAGTTGATCTCATTGGGGGATCTAAAGTTTTAATTGAAGATCCTAAAGAATCTCAACTAAAATTTAAAAAATATTTTAAAAATAATTTATTAAAATTGGAAAAAAAATACTCTTTAAAATTGAAAGTAGTATAAAAAAATTAACAGCCGTATCCGGCCATAATTACAAAACCATATTCACCCATGATACCTTGCCTATAGTCTATTAGTGAGCTTTCGACGTAGTATTCAAGCTGTGGATCATAAGAAAGTTTAATACCTTCAATCTCTTTTGTCTTATCAGTCGTTTGATCTTGATCATCCAGAACAAGTCCCAATCGGGGACCGCCTCAACCAAATCCTTGCATTGTTACTCGAAGGAATTTTCCTTCATTTTCCTCTTCAACCATTAGCTTTTTAAGATTCGCTAAGGCCTTCTTTGTTATCTCCATTATCTAATTCCTTTTTACTGTCTTTCTTTTTATACTCGACCGAGCATGCGCCTCTCATTCAAGTATTTACTCCAAGCTTAGGAAGAATCCAGAAATTAATCGCAAACCAAATGCCTACAAAAATAAGTAGACTATAATTAGAATTTTCCATATAAACATTTAACCTTGTATAATAGTTATAGTGTATTGAACAAATTAGTAAAGTATAATATCATAACTGTCAATCAGGTGGAAGATAAATATGCCAGTCTATAATTATAAATGTAAGCAATGTACCAAACAATTTGATCTTAAATTGTCAATGGCCGAAAGAGAAGTTGATGGGCCCAAAAAGATATGTCCTGATTGTAAATCTAAAGAGATAATTCAAGTTATTAATTTTAAAGGAAATATTGGGGCTGGAACTGGTAAAAAAAGCTGTTCCTCAACGTCTGGATTTGGCTGAGGTTTCTAAATATAGTACAGGTTGTACTCATCTAAAATAATAAATATTAAAATAGAGAGGATGGAACTGGTGTTTCGAAAGGTTTTCAAAACCTTTAGCGGGGATTTAAAAGTTTCTGTGGTAGGTTCGATTCCTGCCCTCTCTGCCAATAATTGTGAGTAGAAATGAATGAATTAAAAATTCCGGCCGTAGGGAAAATACTAAATATAGAATCTGTAATTATCTTAGTTAATCAGTATTCAAGAGAGCTGGTGAAAATAATAATTATGGATATGATTAACGATATCAAGGAAGGTAGAAGTTATTACACAACAGACCTTGGTTTTTCTAAGGAGTTAGATTTAAGAGTTAAGAAATTTACCTCGGCCAATCTTAAAAAGGTAATAAATGCAACTGGAATCTTAGTTCATACAAACTTGGGAAGATCCCCGTTAAATAATCAGATTGGAAGTAAGTTATTGGAGATTGTTTCAGGGTATAATAATTTAGAGTTTAATTTAGACACTGCAAAGAGAGGATCCAGGCAAGACCTACTTAAAGAGAAGTTAACTTTTTTAACTGGTGGAGAAGATGTATTGGTGGTTAATAATAATGCAGCCAGTATTATCTTACTACTTTCAACTTTTGCAAAGAATAAAAAGGTGATTATTAGTCGAGGGGAGTTAATCGAAATTGGAGGGTCTTTTAGAATTCATGAAATAATGAAGGCTTCTGGTGCAAAAATTGTTGAAGTCGGATCAACAAACAAAACAAAGATTTCTGATTACGAAGATGCGATTGATGATAAGACTTCAATGATTTTTAAGGCCCATAAAAGTAATTATAAAATTAGCGGTTTTACTGATGAACCATCAATGGAAGAGTTGGTACAACTTGGAAAAAAACATAACATTCTGACAGTGTTTGATCTGGGGTCAGGAATATTAAGGCGACCTCAAAATATTATTTTAAAAGATGAGCCTACTGTGGATGATGCCGTTAAAATGGGATTTGATCTAATCAGTTTTAGTGGCGATAAGTTACTAGGAGGGCCTCAGGCAGGATTTTTAGTAGGGAGAAAAAAACTAATAAAAAAAATGGAGAGCAATCATCTTCTTCGCGCTTTAAGGCCCGGGAAGTTGACTCTTGCAGCCCTGGAATTAGCAATTTGTGATTATCTGAGTGATAAAAAATTAATTGAAAACAATTTTGTTTTTCAAAGACTATCTTTATGTGAAAACCAGTTAGAGGTAAGTGCAAAAAGTTTGAAAGATGGTCTTGAGTTATTGAATATAGCTTGTGAAGTTGTTGGTTTTAGCGATTACGTTGGAGGAGGGGCCTTACCTACAGAGGGCATTCAAGGTCGGGCAGTTAAAATTGCGTTTAGTAAGAAAAACATGGCCCAGAAAATTCATAAAAGATTATTAAAAGAAGAAATTCCAATTTTATCTGTTTTAAAAGAGGGAGCACTTTTTTTTAGTGTCAGGGCCATTGATGTTGATTTTAATATTATTGCCAAAAGCATTGCCGGTGTAATCAGTGACGTTAAGTAAATATATAGTTTGTGCTACAGCTGGGCATATTGATCATGGAAAAACATCCTTGATCAAGGCCATAACTGGTGTTGATCTTGATACTAATCCAGAAGAGAAAAAAAGAGGAATAACTATAAATAATGGGTATACCTATTTTGATGTAGATGCTCAAAATAAAATTGGCTTTGTCGATGTTCCGGGTCATCAGAAATTTATTAAAACTATGCTTATTGGTGCAAGTGGAGTTCAGCTTTTCATATTGGTAATTTGTGCCAAAGAGGGAATAAAACCACAAACAAGAGAGCATCTTCAGATATTGAAGTTACTTAATGTCAACGAGGGATTTGTAGTTCTTACCAAAACAGATTTGGTTGATAAACAACAGATTGTTGAGAGAAGAGATGAGATTCAGAGTTTTTTAAAGGGAAATAATTTTTCAAAGCTACCAATAATCGAAAGTAGCATTATTGAAAAAAGTGGAATTGATAGTATTAAAAATATGTTAGGTCAGTTTTGCATGAGTTTTAAGGAGAAATCGTCTAAGAATAATCAAGCAAGATTTTATATTGATAGAAAGTTTATTGTAGATGGTTCAGGTATTGTTGTTACGGGATATCTAAATGGCAAATCTATTTCAAAGGGTGATGATCTTTTTTTATTAGGAGCAAATCAAAGTATAAAAGTACGCAGGATTGAAAATCACGGTAGAGAGATGGATAAGATTGTTCATGGTATGCGGGCATCTTTAAATATTTCAGGAATTAAACATTCACAGATTTTTAAAAATTCTATTTTGTCTAATCAAAGAGTTAGAAAAAGTAATCGGTGTGACGTGTTTATTACGTCTTTAAATAGTTCTAACTTCACATTGATTAAACAAATTAAAGTTTATATTAGAAATAGAGAGGTTGAAGGAAAGGTTTCATTTTTAAATGAAGAGAAAGAGTTTGCTCAGGTAACGTTCGCAGAAGATGTTTTTATTTTTAGAAATGATATAATTGTTTTTAGAGATCTTTCTAAAAAGTATACCTTAGGTGGAGCGGTCGTGGTTGACCCTTATCCTTTAATACATAAAAATAAGACAAGTCTATTAATACAAGAGCTTCATATGCGTTATGAGGGCGGAATTAATAAGAGTATTTTATTGGATATTAAAAAATATCCGAGTGGTATAGACTCTCGGACCTTGATTGATCAACATTTATACTCTGAAATAGATGTTGATG
>DAOVTR010000366.1 GCA_030633015.1 Bdellovibrionales bacterium | reverse complement strand
TAAGAAAATAATTATGTGATAAATGATGACTGAAGATGATTTTGAAAACAACTTATCAATGGTTTCTTTTATATCAGATGCTTTAAGCGATAGGTCAGAAGGCCAGTTTATATCGAAGTCATCTATGCCACACCTACAGATATTGAGGATATTCTTAAAAACAGAAAAAAAGAAAATAGATGAAATGGAGGTTGTTCTGGTTGCAGCTTGAGTTAAAACGCAGAATACGTGATCATTTTTAGTCGTATTTTTATACTAGCTCCATATTAATAAAACAGATAAATGCTTAGCTGAAAACAGAGCAATGGCGATGGATCTTATAGGCAAGTAAGTGACAGAGTCATTGCGATAGTTTGAAGTTAATGATTGATCTGTTTTATTAATATGGTACACCGGACAGGATTTGAACCTGTGACCTACCGCTTAGAAGGCGGTTGCTCTATCCAGCTGAGCTACCGGTGCTTAGATTTCAATGGCTTAGACCGGTTAATTTAAGCATTATTAGACTTCTTGTCAAGGAATTGATAATTTATAACTCATTAGAATTATTATTTAAAAACTCAAATTGTTTCATAGAGGGGAGTAGATTATTAGGGCCCGTATATATCGATCATCTAAAAGAGAATTTGACTGCAAGATTTTACAATCAAATCAGATGGTTAATGCGAGAGCATCGGCAAATCTTCTTAAAGAGGGAAATTTAGTTGTAGGAGATTATGTTACTTTAGAAATGACTAAAGAAAACGGTGAATATCAAATAGTAAAAGTAGAAGCTAGATCAAGTGAAATTTTTAGAGTCATTGTAAGAGAATCTAAAAAGAAAGTGACTGCCTCTAATTGTAATCTGATTGTAATTGTAACATCAGTAAGTAAGCCCAAATATAAAAGAGGAGTGATTGATCGATTATTAGTGAGGGCCTTACAGTGGGAAATAGTTCCTGTTTTAGTATTTAATAAAATGGATAATTATAAAGAGAATGATTTCGATATTAAGTTTGAGCAGGAGAGACTAAGAGAGCTGGGAGTTGATTGTTATGAGGTTTCGGCAACAGATTTGGGGTATGATAATAGATATCTTGAAAAAGGTGAGCATGAGTTAAAGCAAGACTTGAATGGAAAAACTGCAGTTTTTTTAGGCCAATCTGGAGTTGGTAAAAGTAGCTTGATTTCATCATTGGCCGGTGGAGATGTAGATTTAAAAGTAAAAGAGGTTGCTAAAAAAACAGGTAAAGGTACTCACACTACAACATGGAGTGAGTTGATTGATTGTGGTCATTTTTCTTTGATTGATTCTCCGGGAATAAGATCAATTTCAATTGATGATATAAAAAAAGAGGAGCTAATGGAGCTCTTTTCTGATCTCTATGAAATTTCAGTAAAGTGTAAATTTAAAAATTGTAAGCATCAAAGCAATTCAAAAGGTTGCGCATTTTTAGATCATTTTGAAAATGAAAGTATTGAGAGTTTATATATTGTAAGTAGGCTTGAAGCTTATCAGCAGATGATGGATGAAGTTTCAGTAAAAAATGATTGGGAAAAAGATGATTATTAGATTTTAATTCTGAAAAGGGAAACTATGAGCAGAAAACTAATTAGTATTGTAATTCCAGTTTATGGTGAACAGGGTAATGTTGTTGTTATCACTGATAGGATTGAAAAGGTATTTAAAAGTACTGATTATGAAGTTGAAATAATTTTTGTAAATGATGGAAGTTCGGATAATTCGCAGCAAGAACTAGAGAAACTTTGTGAGCAAAATAAAATTGTTAAATGCTTGGAGTTTTCACGAAATTTTGGAAATCAAATTGCTGTTTCTGCAGGTATAGATTTTGCTAAAGGTGATGCCGTCATTACCATGGATTGTGACCTTCAGCATCCCCCTGAAGTATTAATGGATTTTCTAAAAAGATGGGAAGAAGGATTTGAAATCGTACTATCAAGGAGAATTAACCATAAGCATTCATATCTAGCAAAATTATTTTTCTGGTTAATTTCAAAAGTTACAAATATCGATCTTGGTAGTAGCGTATCGGATTTTAGACTATTAGATAAAAAAGTATGTCGGGAACTTAGAAAGTTTACTGAAAAAGAGAGATTTGTGAGGGGAATTATCGCATGGATAGGTTTTAAAAAAACTTATTTAGATGTGGAAATAGATGAGCGGTTACATGGAAAATCAAAGTTTTCTAATCTTCAGTTATTTCGATTAGGGTTATCTAGCTTAAAATCTTTTTCTTATATTCCATTGAAGTTGGGTCTTATAATTGGTCTGTTTATTTTTATTGTTAGCTCTATATTGCTAGTTTATATGTTGGTCGACTACTATTTTATTGGTTATTTACATGCAAGGCCTACCGCTTTTTTTGCAGTTTTAAATTCTGTTATGTTAGGTTTTATTTTAATTATTATAGGTATGATAGGAGAGTATTTGCAGTCAATTCATCATCAAGTACAAGGAAGACCATTATATATTCTTAGGGATAAATATAATATAGATGAGTTTTAATGAAAATATCAATTATAACACCAACATATAATCAAGCACATTTTATAGAAGAAACTTTAAAGTCTGTTCTAGAGCAAGCGGATATTGACCTTGAGTATTGGGTTATTGATGGTGGTTCAACCGATGGAACTGTTGAGATTTTAGATCGATATAAAAAAAAATATAAAAATTT
>DAOVTR010000158.1 GCA_030633015.1 Bdellovibrionales bacterium | reverse complement strand
TAAATAAGGATGTTAAGCTTATATCATTGGTTGGAAAAGCAGGTACAGGAAAAACTTTATTGGCAATTGCAGCAGGTTTAGAGCTTACCATTTCTCAAGAAATTTATTCAAGACTACTGGTATCAAGACCAGTTCATCCCATGGGAAAAGATTTAGGATATCTTCCTGGAGATGTTAATGAAAAACTGGGGCCATGGATGCAGCCTATCTTTGATAATCTAGATTATCTGTTTGGTAAAAAATTAGGAGAGGGGTCAACAACTTGGGAAGAGTTAATTGATCAGGGCCTCCTTCATGTTGAACCACTAACTTATATTAGAGGTCGTTCAATACCGGATCAATATTTAATTGTTGATGAAGCACAAAACTTATCACCACATGAAGTTAAGACAATTATTACAAGAGATGGATAGGGGACAAAGTTTGTTTTAACTGGAGATTGTGAACAGATAGATAGTCCTTATTTAGATTCTGTAAATAATGGACTCGCATATTGTTTGGATCGGATGAAAGCAGAAAAGATTGTTTCACATGTTACTTTAAGAGTAGGAGAAAGGTCAGAACTATCAGAAATAGCTTCTAAACTTCTTTAAAGTTTCTTTTTGATTTTTTTTAATTTTTCTTCAGTATTTTGGATATAATCTTTTACTGATTTTTCAACATTTGGAACTTCTTTATAGAGTCGTTTTCTAAATTCTTTAAGCATTATTTTGGTTTTTACAGCAAGATCATAATCAAGAGTTCCATTTTTTAGGTTTGTTATAACTTCTTTAGATTCAAAAATTAACTCATTAACTCCAAGAAGATTAAAATAATTCATTAATAAATCTTCACTTTCATTTTTTATTTTATCTTCTTTAAATTTGGCAAGAGAAACGACTTTATTTGGAGAATTTAAAGATTGTTCTGCTTCATTTGTCATTTAAAACCTAATTAGTTTTGATTTATTGTTAGCAAGGTTATCCATCGTTAAAACTCTTTTTTCAAGAAATATAAATTGCCCACTATGTTAAGTGAAATTTTTACTTACATCATAGAAGGTGTAATTTTAAAAATTGTATAATTAATTTTGATCTATATTTTTTTTATTTTTTTATAAAGAATTTTTTATATGGTTTTATTTTTTACTTTTAATAAGGAAATATTTTTTTATTAAATAAATTAAAATTATAATGGCAAAAAATATAAAAATTATATAGTTTATTCTCTTTATTTCATCCATTACCCCCTCTCCAAGATAGAAATAGAGAGTGAAAAATACGCTTGTAGTAATAGTGCATGCTGTTAAATCACCAAGTGCAAATTTTCCAAAATTCATTTTACTAAAGCCTGCGGTCATAAAAAGAGTATTTCGAATTCCAAATGGTATAAACCTTCCAATAATTAGTGTAAAAATTCCATATTTTTCATAGTGATGGCCTATTTTTTGTATTCTATTTTTAGTTATGGTCCTTGCAAAATATTTTATCTTCCAAAGTTTAGGTCCTAATTTTCTTCCTACCCAGTATGAAACTAGATCACTCAGGTATGCTCCTAAATAAATTCCTAATAGTAATTGAAAAAAATTATTTGGGTATTTACTGGCAAGAACTGCAGAAATAAACATTAAGAGATCTTCGGAGATAGGAAAATTAAAGCCAGCAAGGAGCATTAGTCCAAAGACAATATATGGTGCAAACTGCACATTATCTTGAATCTAAAAAATAATATTTTCCACAAACCCCCAAATTTAATTGTTCACTAGAGTATATTCAAATTATTTACTATGCCAATTAAATTTTTACTATAATTTAGTAGGTAACCTTAATATTTTCCACAACTAATAAATTCTTTTTCTAAAGAAAATTATTACAAGTTACGAATAGATAGAGGAATATCAATAATATGTATATGTAATAATTTGAGGAGAATATATGAAAGATCCAGTAGGTTACATTCCAAATCCAATTGTAATAGAGCAGACAGCAAGGGGAGAGAGACAGTACGATATTTATTCAAGACTTCTTATAGATAGAATTATATTTTTAGGTACTCAGGTAAATGACGTGGTTTCCAATCTTATTGTTGCCCAAATGCTTTTTTTGGAAACAACAGACAGAGAAGCACCAATTCATTTTTATATAAATAGTCCAGGAGGATCAGTTTATTCTGGCCTTGGTATATATGATCTCATGCAGTATATTTCTTGCCCAGTTTATACCTATTGTGTTGGATTGGCAGCATCTATGGGATCACTACTGTTGGCCGCTGGTCATCAGGGGCATCGGTATTCGTTGCCACATAGTAGAATAATGATTCATCAGCCTCTAGGAGGAGCTCAGGGACAAGCTTCAGACATTCAAATTCAAGCAAGAGAGATTCAAGACTTAAAAGATCAGCTTAATGGTATTTATGCACATCACACCACAATGGATTTGAAAAAAGTTGAATCAGAAACTGATAGAGATAATTATCTTTCTCCTATTAAAGCAAAAGAGATGGGTATTATTGATAATATTTTTGAATTCAAGACAAAAGCAATAAAGAAATAGAGGATATTTGCAAAATAAGTATAATAAGAGTAAATTAGCGACGCTTTAAGACGGTAAAGAGGATAATTATGGCCAAAGAAAAAGGAAATTACGGAACAACTTTGCATTGCAGTTTTTGTGGAAAATCTCAAAAAGAGGTAAAAAAATTAATTGCAGGGCCTGGATGTTACATTTGTGATGAGTGTATTGAGCTTTGTAATGATATTATTTTTGAAGATGATACTAAAACAAGTTCTAAGGCGGGAATTGACAACGTACCTAAGCCACATGAAATCAAGGATCATTTAGATCAATATGTCATTGGACAGGAGAGAGCAAAAAAACTTATTTCAGTTGCTGTTCATAATCACTATAAAAGAATATCTCATGATCAAAATTCAAGAAAAGATGATGGTATAGAGCTTGCTAAATCAAATATTTTACTTGCTGGCCCAACAGGTAGTGGTAAGACTTTGATCGCTCAATCATTGGCAAAATATCTGAACGTTCCATTTGCAATTGCTGATGCAACGTCACTTACTGAAGCTGGATATGTTGGTGAGGACGTTGAAAATATTATCTTAAGTCTTTTGCAAAACTGTGACTATGATATTCAAAGAGCAGAACGTGGAATTGTCTATATTGATGAGATAGATAAAATTGCTAAAAAAACTGAAAATGCTTCAATAACTAGAGATGTCTCTGGGGAAGGTGTGCAACAGGCCCTTTTAAAATTAATTGAAGGAACAGTTGCCCAGGTACCGCCTAAAGGTGGTAGAAAGCATCCACAGCAGGAATTTTTGCAGGTTAATACTAGAAATATTCTTTTTATAGTTGCGGGTGCTTTTGTAGGTTTAGATAAAATTATTGAAAAAAGAATGACTCAAAGACCGATGGGACTTATTGCAGAAGAAGAGAGTATTGAAAAATCTATTGTTGAAAAATTAGGTGGAATAGAGACAGAAGATTTGACTAGATTTGGTTTGATTCCTGAGTTTATAGGAAGAGTGCCAGTTACTGCAATGTTAGAAGAGTTAGATGAAAATGCATTGGTACAAATTTTGGTAGCACCTAAAAATTCAATTACTAAGCAGTATAAAAAACTTTTTGATTTTGATGGAATTGCTCTTGAATTTGAGCAAGATGCGTTGGTTGAAGTTGCAAAGGTTGCAGTGAAGAAAAAGACTGGTGCAAGAGGATTGAGAGCAATTTTAGAACAGACCATGTTGGATGTGATGTATGATATTCCTTCAAATGATAAAATAGTAAAAGTAATTGTGACTTATGATTCTATTATTGGAAAAGAGGAGCCTAAACTGATTGAGGGCGTAAGAGAAAAAAGTAAATCTACTACTTTAAGTGCAGCAGAGACGAGTGAGAAAACTAAGATGGAATCAGCCTAACTGAGCTAGCTCACTGCGCATTCTAATTTTTTTTTGGTGACAGTTTTTTTTAGAAATCAAATAATAGTTTATTTTATTAAAAATCTTCGTAAAAACAGATGGTTAACCTTTTTGTTTTAAATAAAATAAATAGATGGGAAATTATCGCCACAGAGTTTTTTTTGACCTCAATTTGAAATTAAGAGAAAATAATATGTAAGATGACTTGGTCTAAACTAAGTTCAAGGATTGAATTTTAGACCGTAAGATTTACCAGTAGTACAGGAGGTGCTATGTCTGACCCAAAATCAGATGCTACTTTAAAATTTCCACTTCTTCCCTTAAGAGACGTAATTATTTTCCCGCACATGGTTGTTCCATTGTTTGTTGGCAGAGAAAAGTCAATTGCAGCACTTGAAGAGGCGGTAAACAAAGATAATGAACTCTTTTTGGTAACTCAAAAAGATGCAAGTATTTTAAATCCTGAAAGGGATGATATTTACAATGTCGGTACAGTTGTAAATGTTATTCAAATGCTTAGACTGCCTGATAATACTGTTAAAGTTTTAATTGAAGGTAAGTATAGAGCAAAAATTGATGATATTAAATCATCGTCAGAAGGTTATTGGGCAAATATAACCAAATTAGATGACATTCAATCTGAACATGTACAACTTGAAGCAATTGTAAGAAGTGTTAAAAGTACTTTTGAGCAATATGTAAAGTTAAATAAAAGAATACCGCCAGAGTTATTAATGAGTATCTCGTCTATAACTGAGCCATCACGTTTAGCTGATATTATTGTTGCTCATCTAACAATGAAGATTGTTGAAAAACAAGATGTTTTAGAAGCACAAGATGTGGAAAAAAGATTGCATCTATTATTGGAGAAAATGCAAGGTGAAATTGAGATTATAAATGTTGAAAAGAAGATTAGAAGTCGAGTTAAGACTCAGATGGAAAAATCTCAAAAAGAATATTATTTAAATGAACAGATGAATGCTATTCAAAAAGAGCTTGGCCAAAAAGATGATGGTAAAAGTGAGCTTGATGAATTT
>DAOVTR010000032.1 GCA_030633015.1 Bdellovibrionales bacterium | reverse complement strand
GTGCCAATTTTTTCTTAAAAGAAACAAAAAAAATATATGGATGGTTTCGAGGGGAGCTTCTTGGTAATTTAAAAAATAGTCTTGTATTAAAAAGTGAATATGATTTGAATAAATATAAACCACTCTTTGAATCATTTAAAGCGGCTGATCTTTTAAGTATAAGAAAAAAAATAAAAGTTAAAGGCATTGCTAAATGTCAAACCCTGAAAAACTCTGCCAGAGGGAAATATTTCCTAGCATCTTTTGCAAATAGTTATTGTAACTATTTTAAAGTTAAAAATAAATATTCTAGAAAAGAAAAAGTAAAAACTCCAAATTATTTTGTTAAGAATTTATCTTCCAACGCTAGCATGAAAGGGGCTTATAGCAATATATTGGCAAATAAATTAAACTATAATTTAAAAAAGATTTATAAAAAAAGTGTCTGGTATCATCCAAGAGGAAGTAGCGTTATTAAGATGCATACGAAAGGATTATTTTATTATTCTCATCAAACTAATAAGGAAAAGAGAAAAGAGGTCTATTCTATAAAGGTTCCTTATGATGCTATTGTTACACAGACAAAAAAGACTAAAGATGGCAAAAAGTATAAAGAGCAGGTAAAGGTCACAAAATATAAAGATGTTGAAAAAACATTTAAATATAAAGTTAAAGTTCATCAAGAAAAGATAAATATTTCCATGAATAGTAAGTATGTCCTTTTAAAAAATCAGCAATTATCGTTTTCAGATAGTGAGGAGCAAGAGAGTGAATCTCATAATGCAACTAATAAGTTGGCAGGCATTAGTCCCAAGAGTTTTAAAAGTATAAGCGTAATAAATTGGGCAAAAATTCGTTTAAGTAGTTATTCTTTAAAGTGGCTTTTAGATTTAAATAGTATTTGGATAGATAAATACTGCATGATTGAAGTTGATATTGAAGCAGATCTGCTCTCTTCTGGAAACAGTGTAATTAGATGTATGAGAGGTTTTGATAAAAGTTATAATAATCTTATAGATAATTGGCATCTACAATTTACAGGTCTGAGCGCTTCGAAAGCAGTTGGGATGTTAGGAAGATATCACAAGTAGTATTCATAGATATTATCTATTGAAATCATTTGTAAAACATTAATTTTATTCCCTTTTTTACCGATAACTAGTGTGAGAGAGGGATTGTGGAGTCAAATAGTATTGTTTTGCAGGAAATATTATGGTTTTTAGTTGCTGCGGTTACTATTGTACCTCTATTTCGTTTAGTGAAACTTGGATCGGTTCTGGGTTTTTTAGTCGCAGGAATAAGTATTGGGCCATGGGGACTAGGTTTAATTAACGAGCTCCAGGCCATATTAAATTTTGCAGAATTTGGAGTGATACTGCTGCTTTTTTTAATTGGACTTGAAATTACTCCATCCAGATTATCTGCCTTGAAAAATAAAATTTTCGTATTTGGGCCACTTCAAGTTTTTATTACGGCCGCAGTACTTCATATCCCTCTATATTATTTTGATCTCTCCTATAGCACAATTTTAATTATATCTCTTACTTTGTCACTATCATCCACAGCGCTGGTAATCTCCCTTTTAAAAGAGAAAAAAGAGATTACTCAAAGTCATGGGCAGCTCTCTCTTGGGATTTTGCTTTTTCAAGATTTAATGATTATACCAATTTTACTTTTGATACCATTTATAGGTGAAAATAGTTTGGCAATTACTTTTACTTTCAATCAGTCTTTGTTATTTGTTACTTCACTTGCCCTATTGACAGTTGCGGCAGTTTTTTTGGTGCGACCTTTTTTAATGTATCTTGCAAAAACTCAAAGTCAGGAAATTTTTATCTCTTCATGTCTATTGGTTGTACTTGGAACATCTTTTTTAATGGAGAAGATAGGTTTAACCATGAGTTTAGGAGCTCTTATTTCTGGAATGTTTCTTGCTAAAAGTTCACTGAGATTAGATATTGAAAAATCTATTATTCCATTTAAAGGTCTTTTGATGGGACTATTTTTTATGGGTATTGGAATGAAGCTTGATTTTTCAATGATTATAAATAATCCATTGTATTTGTTTTTACTGGCCTTCGGACTTCTTCTTTTAAAAGGAGTAGTGCTTGGAGTTCTTGGGAAGCTATGTACATTAAATGGGGATAAGGTCGTAAAGTTAAGCATTCTTATGGGTGGAGGCGGAGAGTTTGCATTTGTTATTTTTACTGCAGCTCTCAATGGAAAAATATTGTCAATTGAGCTTTATACCGTTTTATTGACAGTGGTAACTATCAGTATGATGTTTTCTACAATTTTTTTAAATTTATCTGAAAAATTATTTACAAAAACAGTTGTTAAAATTAATCATCTAAATGTTCTTGATGGTGATGATAGTGAAAGTGCACCTGTTGAAATTAGTCAAAAGAAAGCGGCTTAGATATAGGTGTAATTAAAGTAACTCCAACTCTTTCATCATCATTCATGGTTCCACAAAGAAGCGGAGGCATGGAAAAAGGCATTTCTAGTTTTACAGACTGCGCACAAAAAAGCTCTACTGGAGAATATAACCAGAATTGAATTTGAACATATCGAGGAAGATTTCTGTCAGCATGTGGAAAAACGTTATATACTTTTATCTGTCCTATAAAACTATCTTCAAAATTAAATTGCATAGTAGTAGCAGCTGAACTACCAGGGCCGTCTAGTTTTTTTAATTTAATTGTATGTTGTCTCGCTTGATAAGAGGGGATTGGAGGAGCACATTTTCTAGGGCCTAAACTATCAAGCTGCTCACATTTAGACTTCCAAGGGTGAATTTGAAGCTTAATCTCTTGTTTTTTTGCTATGGCATTTAAATTTAAAAAAATTGTCAGACAAATAATAAGTGAAATTTTCATAATACTCATAAATCATTGAAATATTCCTCAGTAAAGAGTAAATATTGTTTTAGCAATATTTACAGTAACTTATTGGAGAAGATATGACCCTCGAAGCACAATTTCAAGAAACAGTAATGAAAAATCTAAAAGCCAATGGGTTTCCTGAAAAGAAAGTCTCACTTCCTTTGGAAAAAATGTACGAAGTAGCTGACTCTAAAGGAGTTAATTTTAATAACGTCCTAGATCTTTTAACTGGTAATGGAGTTATTGTTGAAAAGACTTCTGATAAAATTATTTTCTCTAAGGCCCAAGTTAATGTTGATGAAATGTACTCTAAGTTTAAGGATACAGATAGCTCGGATATGATGAGTAAGGCCCAAGAGATGATGAAAAATATGTCTCCTGAGCAACTGGCCGAAATTCAAAAGCAATTTGAAGACATGACTCCTGAGCAAAAAGAAGAAATTATGCAAAAAGGGCGTGATATGGGGTTGGTTTAACTAGTTGATTAATTTACCCCTAAAAAGCAACTTCTAATGTCTTGATTTACCCCTAAAATAGTACTTCTAAACGTAAGATCAGTGTGTTACACTTGTTAGATGAAAAGATTAGCATTAACAGATTTAAAACATTGGTTGGAAGGAAAAAATAGAAAGCCATTGATATTAAGGGGGGCCAGGCAAGTAGGAAAGTCTACTTTAGTAAAAATTTTTTGTGAACAAGAAAAGTTAGATTTGTTTGAATTTAATTTAGAAATAGAAAAGCTTAATTCGGTTAATAGTGAAGAATTTAATATTCAATCATTATTGGATGAGATTCAATTTAAGAAAAAAAGAAAAATTACAGAAAACTCTCTTTTGTTTTTTGATGAAATTCAGGAGAGTCCTCAATTATTAAAAATGTTAAGATATTTTTATGAAAAAAAACCACTGTTAAAAGTTATTGCTGCAGGATCATTATTAGAGATTGCGTTAAGAGCTGAGAATTTTTCTTTCCCTGTTGGAAGGGTGGATTTTTACTATTTAAGGCCAATGGATTTTAAAGAATTTTTATGGGCCACAAATCAGGATTATCTTGAACAGAAGTTAGCTAATTTTGAATTTGATACACAGGTACATAAAGCAGCAATCAGTGCTTTAAGAAATTATTTTTACGTTGGAGGAATGCCGGAGGCCGTAAAAGTCTTTCATGAAACGGAAAGTTTTTATGAAATGAGAAGTATTCAAAATCAAATTATTCAAGCTTATAGTGCTGATTTTCCTAAATATAATAAAAGAATAAATTTACAAAGAATTAATCGAATATTTAATTCATTATCTATAATTTCAGGTAAAAAAATTATCTATTCAAAATTAGATTATGAGTCGAAGTCTCGAGATATTAAAAGGGTCGTTGAACTTTTATTTGATGCTAGAGTAGTGTTGCCTTGTTATCACTCTAACGGTAATAATGTTCCATTAGCAGGTGAATCAGATTTAAGAATTTTTAAATCATATTATATTGATATCGGTCTGCTTAATTCAATTTTAAAGTTAGATATTTCAGATCTAGATCATGAATTTCAATATAATTTTAGTACTAAGGGAATGCTTGCTGAACAGTTTGTTGCTCAACATCTAAGTTGTTTGGATAATGGATTTACTGATTCTACACTTTTTTATCACTTGAAGGATAAAGGTATTCAAAAAGCAGAGATTGATTTTTTAATTGAGATTGGACAATCTATATATCCTATTGAAGTAAAATCATCTTCAAAAGGTCACTTGAAATCGCTTATGTATTTTTGCGAATCTAAGAAGTCAAAAATAGGTTTTCAAACTTCGTTAGCTGAATTTTCAGTTGAAAAGAAATTTATCGGAAAAACTAAATTGGTTAATATTCCCTTATATGCAATTGGATACTTAAAAGAGAATATTGATAAGCTTTAATTATACCGTCTTTATTAATAAGCATTCTTATTAATTCGAAGAAAGGGAAGAAAGGTGCCATGCACCTTTTGTGTCGCAGATGTCAATTGCTTCATAAATGTTGTCACAATTTTTTTAATCTAAAAAACTTATAAATTTTTTAGTTTTTTTAAGGAAAAAATCTTCGCTCCAAAGCTCAAGCGTTTCTTTCTTATTTGGCTTAAGAAATCTTTCAACATCCTTTTTTACATTATTCCAATCGAGTGTTTTGATTCTGTTTTTTAACTCCGCTTCTAACCACTTGCTTGTCACTGTAATATTTTGACCTTTCCATGGGCCAAGTTGATTAATTGCCTCTTGAAATATTTTAAGATTTATTTTAGTTCCCTTGCTTATGTACCATAAGTAATCATACCAATCTCTTCCTTTAATATAGTTTCTGCAAAGTAAAGCATGACATTTTCCAGACAATAGAGTCGGCATATCATGAGTTGCAATCATAAAATCAGTTGGGAAGTCTAAATAGTTCCCTTCATTAACAGCTCCTACTGGAGGATTGATGTCAACTTCAACTTTGATTTGTATTTTTTTACGTAAATCTAACTTGTTTTCAAAATTTAATAATTTTTTGATGCTGTCATCTTTTAAGAATCTTGTTTTTACATTATTATCGGCTTTGTCTTCACCAGAAACTTCAATCTTATAGCCGTAGATGTTCATAATTTTTATTGCTTTTTCAAGATAGGGAGTGATGTCAAAATCTGGATCAGTTTCTTTAAGGACAAAATTAAGATCTTCAGAAAATCTATCAAGCCCATGAATGATACGTAAACATGTTCCACCATGAAATGAAACTTTTTCAAAAAAACCAGCTTCCTTTAGTCCATAAAGAGCTATCTCTTGAGTGATTTCCTTAATTGCATTTTCCTCATCTTCTTTCGTTTCACATTCATATAATTTTAGTTTTTCTTGAATTACATCTTTCATTTAAAAGTCCTTACAAGTATTTCGTAAAATTGATATACATTTTTTTTCTTATATGATTTGGCAAGAGTCTGAATTTCAGCACTTGAAAAATTAGAAATTTCATTTTGAAGAAGACTTTTTTCAATTCTTAAGTCATCTTCTAACTCATCAATAGTCTGATAACTCTTGCGGCGAATATAAATAAGATCAAAGAGTGCTTTCAGGCCTGTTGCAATTAAAATTCCTTCTTTATTAATAACTCCCATGAAGAATGGATCAGTAGGAATATAATCATAGGAAAAGTCACCTAGTTCATTGGAAAATATTTTAGTTTTTCTTTGAAAGCAAGCTGAAGCGATTGTATAGACGGCCTCCGGAATTAGTCCATGATAAGAAAGAGCTGACTCAAATGATACATAACTTGGTCCATACAGCTTATTAGCGATTAACAATTTTGAGATCGAGCCTTTTCTCAAATTTTTAGAAAATAAGAAAAGGCCTCTTTTAAGTCTTAGAAAGTCATTAGATTTAAGGGACCTCGCAACACCACTATTTATTGCAGCGTCGCTCATTGGATATAAAAGAATTTTTAAGTCCTGTTGACTAAAAATATCTCTCTTAATGATTTTTCTTAGTCCATATGCAAAATTCATCTTTTTGTTCCAGTTACTATCGCTTTTCGGACACTACTGGTAAATATTAACATGTTTTTTAACCAATAACCATTGATAAACGACCACTTTTGGCTAGAAAATGAGTTGATAGTAAGGTGCATGGCACTTCCCGACAAAAAGGGCGTGATATGGGGTTGGTTTAATAAGCATTCTTATTAATAAAACCTTTAAAAAAAGTAAGAATTAAAATTTTAATATCAAACCATATTGACCAATTTTTTATATAGAAAATATCGCATTCAATTCTTTTTTCTAGACTGGTATCTCCTCGCCAGCCATTTACTTGGGCCCAACCAGTGATGCCAGTTTTAACTTTATGTCTGAGCATATATGCGGGAATATTGTCTTTAAATTTTTCTACAAAAACAGGACGCTCAGGTCGAGGCCCTACGAGGCTCATATCCCCAACTAAAACATTCCAAAGCTGTGGTAGCTCATCAAGTGAAGTTGAACGCAAAAATGTTCCGATTGATGTTCTACGATCATCATTTTGGGTGGCCCAAACAGCGCCAGTTCCATCTTCAGCTCCAATTTTCATTGAGCGAAACTTCCACATTTTAAAACTTTTTCCATCAAGCCCCATCCTCTCCTGTCCATAAAAGATTGGCCCGCTAGAAGTTAGCTTTACAAGTAGTGCAAGAGTTAAAAGTATTGGAGAGATAATCAGAAGTCCTATAAGTGTAGAGAGAAAATCAAAACTTCTTTTTATAGCAAGATCTACAGCGGAAAGTTTTGGCTGGTTTACAGTTAGAATTGGAATTCCAGCGAAGTCTTCAATTTGATGACCTACAAATGAAAAAGAAAGATCAGGTAGGATTTGCAGAGAAATTACGTTGTTATAACTCTCTTTTATTAGGTCATCTGTTTTTTTATAATCAGCACCACTATATCCAATTATAATTGTATCGGGAGAGTATTTTTCGCGTGCCTCTTTTAAACTTAGATCAATATTTAAAATATTAAACTCATCATGTTTGCCAGCAGAGTCGATCCAACCTACAAAATTGATTCCTGCATCTTTATAAGATCGCACTGATAAAATATACTCACTAACTTGTCTGCCATTTCCGACTAGTAAAATATGACGAAGGTTTTTACCCTTTCTTCTTAACTGTCTTAGAAAATTTCTGATAGATATTCTAAGGGCCAAAAGCAGTACACTTGAGCTTGCAAAATATGTGGCAATGGCTATTCTTGAAACTCTATTTTGTGCAAAAAAATATAGTAGAATAATAAAAACTAAAACGCTTAGAGTGTTGGCCTTTAGAAGGCTTCCAATCTCTTTGTATCTTGAGCTGAAGCGTTGTGATTTATATAGTCCGTTTTGATGAAAATAAAACAGTGTTACAATGACAAGTAC
The DNA here is from genome assembly GCA_030633015.1 of Bdellovibrionales bacterium. The sequence continues at coordinate 2,106 of DAOVTR010000032.1, read as the reverse complement.
AGGTGAAAGCTTTAAAAATAGCTCCTCAAGCCCCTGTTGTCCTTCGGGCAGAATATCAAATCTAAAGATATACGAAATAAGCCAACATCCTAGAATTATTATAATATCTAGAAGTTGTTGAAGGATATTTAGAGTTGTTTCATGTTTTTTAAGCATGAGTTTATTTACTTTAATTTCAAATAAAAAGAAAGGTGCCATGCACTTTTTTTCTTTTATTAAGAAAATTGACTTAAAAATTCATCAAGGCAAAGTCTTAGAGACAGTCTATATGGCTGTTCTCCTAGAAAAATAAATGAGATTATTAATACTAAACGCGGTATTTCTCCGGCTTTTGCAATTGTTCTTGAAAGTGTTCTTGGAACTACCGCAGAAATGTGGGTAAGAATGCAGGCAGAATATGATCTTTGGGAAGCAAGAAAGAAGGTCGCTTAATTAATTTAAAAAACTTATAAATTTTTTAATTTTTCTTGAATTACATCATTCATTTTTTTTACCAATAACCATCGTAAATGACCATTTTTGGCTTGAAAAATGAGCTGATAGTAAGGTGCATGGCACTTTTTTTTCCATATTCTGATTTGGAATATGGAATATATGTGTTATAATAAGGTAATGAAACCTCAAGACTTAGTTATATTGTTAAAAATTATATCTCTTAAAAATCAAGAATGGAGAGTTGTTGATCTCGCTTTATCTCTTTTTTTAAGTCAATCAGAAGTATCGAAGGCATTAGAAAGACTTTTTAATTCTGGTTTGATTGATGAGAGCAAGAGGGTACCAGCAAGAAGTGCCCTTTATGATTTAATTGTAAATGCTGTGAAATATATATTTCCAGTTAAACCCGGAAGGATTTCGCGTGGGATTCCAACTTCTCATAGTGCTAATCCATTAAGCTTAAAATTTGTATCAGAATCTAACTATGTATGGCCCTATCTAGAAGGAAAGATGAAGGGAGAGAGTATTGAACCTCTCTATAAAAATCTTCCTAAAGCAGTCTTGAATGATCAAAAACTACATGAGCTTTTAGCTTTAGTAGACGCAATTAGGGTTGGTAAAGTTAGAGAGCAAGATTTAGCAAGAAAAGAGCTTAAAAAGAGATTTCGGATATGAGTTTTAACAATATTGCAATGATTCAAGAGGTTGCTAGGGGGTTGGGAGATCTTAAAGATCAAGTAGTTTTTATCGGAGGAGCCACTGTTTCTCTCTATCTTGATATTGGCGCAGCAGACGAAGTTCGTCCGACAGAAAAATCGTTTTTCTCTTCCAGATAGACAAGAGATTTATATTTTCACTTTAGAGTATTTTTTAGCAACTAAATTAGAAGCTTTCTTTTCTCGAGGGATAAAAGATCCAAGGTTTAGTAGTGACCTTGAAGATATTGTTGCCGTACTTTCTGATGCCAAGAATTTTGAATCTATTGGAAAAGATAATGTTATTATTTCTTATCTTAGAACGTCCTTTGATAAAATTTTTAACGACTTAATAATAGTTGAGGCCATAAATGGATTTCTAGTAGGATCTGTTTCTGGTCAATATGATCTGATCTTAAAAAGAGTAAAAAAGCTGTCAGATTTCTCCGACTAAATAAATGGTAAAAGGTGTTATGCTCCCCCGTAGTGCTACAGTGCGTTACTCAGCCTATTTCTTATTTATAATTTGAATCATTTAAGTTGAAAAAATACCTTTAAAAGCTTAATACTTACACTACTTAAATTGCAATGATAGAAGACTAATTATGCCTGAATTTATAAGAACTAAATATAAAAGTTTTGTAATATTTATTTATGATATTTTCGCTGTGGCAATTACCTATTTTCTGGCAATTGGTCTGCGTTTTGATTTTGATTTCTTCCCAGAAACAGTGAAAAATTACTATCTGAGTTTACTCGTTATTTTATTTGTAAATGTAATCTCTTTTCTTATTTTTGGTCTTTATCGAGGTCTTTGGCGGTTTTCAAGCATTCCTGATCTCGTTAGAATTATGAAAGCAGTTTTCTTTGGCATGAGTGCTTCTGTTTTTGTCATGTTTTTAATCACCAGACTTGATGGTTTTCCACGGTCCGTATTTATTATTCATAGTTTACTTTTAATTATTGTTCTTGGTGG
>DAOVTR010000357.1 GCA_030633015.1 Bdellovibrionales bacterium | reverse complement strand
GTATCTGAGTGGGGTGATATTCAACATACTATTTTACCAATAGTGACCCTTGTTATTCCTTTAAGTGCAATATTAATGAGAATGTCTAGAAATAAATTTTTAGAGGAAAAAAATGCGCCTTGGGTACAAGTACTTGAAGCAAAAGGATTAAGCACATTTCAAATCGTGCTACGAATTACAAAAGTTTGCCTTCCTACAATTTTAAATATAGTTGCCATCCAACTCTCAGTAGTTCTTGCAGGAACGATGGTAACAGAAACTATATTTGATATTCCAGGTATGGGCCTTTTGCTTTTTGATAGTATTCAAAATAGAGATTATCCAGTTGTTCAAGGAATTATTATATACTCAACAATTATCTATATGAGTGTATATTTTATATTTGATTATATTAACTCTTTTATTGATCCAAGAATTGAATAATGAATAAACCTACTAAAATTAATCGTGAAATAAAGATTGGATCAATTATAATTGGTTTTTATCTCTTGTGGGCCGTTTTTTGGTTTATATATTCATTCTTTTTAAAAGGAACTCCTCTAAGTCCTTATTCTCCTCAATCCGATATTACAATTGAACTTCTTTCTCCAGGGACAAATGGCTTTATTTTAGGTACCGATATTTATGGAAGGTCTATTTTAGAAATTTTATCTTCTGGACTGCTTTATTCATTAGGAACAGCTCTTAGTGTCAGTATCACTGCTTGTTCTATTGGATTAATTATTGGATACCTTTCTGTTATTGGCCATCGTTATATTAAAGCTATAAGCGAAATGTTAATAAATTTAATATTTGTTTTTCCAAGTATTTTAATTGCAATAATGGTTATGTCTATTACAGGACAATCTTTTGGAGGACTATTTTTTGCGCTTGTTATTACTGGATGGCCTGCTTATGCAAGAATTGCACGAGGAGAGACAAAAAGAGTTATAAGTCTTACTTATGTTGAAAGCGCAAGAGCAATCGGAGTAGGGCCCATGAGACTATTTTTAACTGTAATAATTCCGGCGATACTGCCTATTATTCTTGTTCATATTGTACTCGGGCTAAGCGGAGTCATAATATCTGAAGCAACATTAGGTTTTTTAGGATTGGGCGGAAGTCAATTTTCTTGGGGAGCCATGCTTGGTATTGCAAAAAATGTTCTACTTGAAGCTCCTTTTATGGTAATCATATTGAGTTTTACTATGGCCGGACTTATAATCGGTCTTAACTTATTAGGTGATGGTTTAAGAGACTATTTAGACCCAAAAACTTAAATTTAAGGTGTGCAAAATGGTAAGTATCGGTCAACTTTTTTTTACAGGCATCAGCGGAAAATCACTTACAAAAGATGAGGCTTTATTTATTGAAACATATGATGTTGGAGGTGTAATTCTTTTTTCTAACAACTATGAATCACCTGCTCAACTTGCAGAATTAATAAATGAAATTCAATCAAAAAGAAAAGAATATCCTCTATTTATTGGAGTTGATCATGAGGGTGGCAGAATTATAAGATTCAAACAACATTTTACTCAATTTCCTTCAATGCTTGATATTTCAAAACTTAAATCTCCTAAAATATTTTTTGAAATTTATAAAATAATGGCCAATGAATTATCTACTTGTGGTGTAAATGTTAACTTCGCTCCTTGTTGTGACATACTAACAAACCCTTCCAATAAAGTTATTGGAGATCGGGCCTTCGGTAAAAGTTCTAACGAAGTGTCGAAATATGTATCTTCTGCTATAAGAGGACTTCAAACAAATAATGTTTTTGGTTGTGCTAAACATTTTCCAGGTCATGGGGATACATCCAAAGATACTCATAATAGTTCAGTTATTCTTAAAAAATCACTAAACGATTTAAATAAACATGAATTTATCCCTTTTATCAAAGCAGTAAAGGCCAGAGTTGAATTTTTTATGATGTCACATATTATAGCTGATGGAATTGATCAAGATAACCCTACTAGCTTAAGTGCAAAAGCCTATAATATAGTACGCAATGAAATGAGGTACACCAAACTAATAATTACGGATGATATGCAAATGAATGCAATTACCGATAAATATAATACGGAACAAGCAGCAATACTGGCCCTAAAAGCAGGAGCAGATATTCTTCTTTATAGAGATTGTTTTGAAACAAAAAAAGCATTAGATGGTGTAAATAGCGCACTAAAAACTAAAGAACTTAAAAATACAGATATACAACAAAAATTAAAAAGAATAGAAGATTGCAAACAAAGAAATTTAAAAGAATATAAACAGATATATATTCCAACCATTGCTCAAACCATTAATCAAAGACAGAGCCAAATTCTTTTAAATGAGTTAAATAAACGAATACAAGATCTTAATACTCAACAATAGGTTTTCATCCATAAAATCAACTGCTTTTCACGCCTAGGGATATTTTGCACTCTCTACCTTAAAGCTTTTTTTTGTTAAGCTATAATGTATAGACATATTAGGAGCAAAAGATGATTATACTTGGCGCTGCGTTGATACTTACTGGAATATCAGTATTTATTGTTGCAAGAATTTTCTTCCAAGATGAAGATCAATATAAAGCTCAAGAGCAACTTGAAGATACAAATAAAGAAGAAGCTCTTAAACATGGGTTAATTCTCAGATTATCAAGACCATTTTTTAAAAGATATTTTTCTCCTGTTGTCAGCAATATGAAGCAGAAGAAAAAAATAAAAGAAAAATACAAAAGACCTCTAGCATCAGCTGGGTTAAATAACTTTTTATCACCTGAAGATTTTTTTTCTTTTAAACTT
>DAOVTR010000057.1 GCA_030633015.1 Bdellovibrionales bacterium | reverse complement strand
TCTTTTTGGAATTGGTTGGGCAATTTTAGGATACTGTCCTGGAACTGCTGGAGGAGCTCTAGGTGAAGGGCGAGTAGATGCCGGTTTTGGAATTTTAGGAATGCTTTTTGGAGCGTCTATTTATGGAGCACTTTATAGCATGGTAAAAGGAAATGTGTTGGCCATTGGAAAATTAGGAAAAATTACTCTTCCTTCTGTGCTTGGAATAAATCATTGGATAATGATTGTCTTTTTTATTATTTTAGTTGGAGTGTTTTTTTGGTGGCTTGAAAAAGAGAAGCTATAATTATTTAATATCTGATCTTATTTTTGGATGATTAAAATGAAGTCGGTGGTCGCAACCTTTGCTTGCGACCGCTTTTGTATAGGTAACAGTTCCAATCTTTTTGAAGTTTTGAGCTTGGTTTTTTCCTTTGCTCATCTGTCCTGCTACTTCTATGTTAAAAACCATCTCTCCAATTGATTCAATATTATTTTTAATCTCATCTCTAAAATCACTTGCATCGCTGAACTGAGAATCTTTATTGGCACTTAGTCTAAGCCACATGGGGGTATTTATTAAAGATGAGTTATCTTCTCCTAAGCTTGAAATTTGCCATAATTGCCTAAGCCCAGGATTTGAGTCAGCTTTTTTAAATGTTGAAGATATGAAGCTTGCCATTTTAATTATCCAAATCATTCCAAAGTTAAAAGTTAGCTTTGGTTGATTGGTTAATTTTGTCATGGAGTATTTTTCAATTTTTGTTCCGGCCAAGTCATCAATTGTAAAAAAATTAGCAGGTTTTAAATTTTCGCTGTGATAAAAATCATCCGTTGGATAGATTTTTCCGGCCATACCAAAGCTTCTTCTCTTTCCTGACTTGGTTTCAGATAACGCTGCTGATGCTCTTGAAATAATTAAACCTGTTGTTTTATTTTTAAAATATCCACTATATTCACTGTCTTGGGTGATATTCCATTTACCGATTAAACATATTCCATTTGGGTGAACAAGTTTTTCAAAGTAGGGAAGTAGATCTTCTTCGTTTTTAATGGTTCTATTGGAAGCTTCTTTAAGTTTAGATGCTCCCCATTTTTTTAATCGCTTCATATTCACTTTAACTTGTGGCAGCTGATCGTAGGGACTGTTTTCAATAACTTCCCAAACTTTTGATATTTGGCTTCCCTGAAAGTCTGCATATGCAGAGGTAGATATTAAGATTATTAGCATTATTATTTTCATCAGATTCTCCAGTAGTATTAACTTTTTTAAACTTAAATTAATTAGGGATAATTTACTAATCAATTTGCTCTATGGATCAATTTTACCTATTGGGGCGGGGCAGTATCCCTTACATATCTGAAATAAATTGTTATGATTATTTTCTAATAGTTGATTGACCTACTTAAGGACGGATTATATGCGTGGAAAAATAGTTTATTTGATATTTTTGCTTCTCACTTTAATTTCATTTGCTTCCTGTAATAATAGTGATGATGAAATTCCAAAAGTTTCAACGGTACTTGATCCTGATTCTAATGACCTTGGTGGTAGCACTGGAAGTACAATTGCTGGATTTGGTACTCTTTCAGGGGCCTTAAATACCAATGCACTAATTGCAAGTGGAGCTGACATAATTGTTGAAGGCCATCCAGAATACAACACAACTGCAGATAGTAGTGGTGAGTTTGTAATATCAAATATGTTACCAGGGACTTATACAATCTATGCTATCAGTGATGACGCTTCTAAGGCCGCTCAGTTTTATGAAATTGTGGTTCCAGCAGACAGTGAAACTGCACTTCCTGCAACTTTGTTAACTGATCCGGGGTCCATCTCTGGAAGTGTGGAGATTTTAAATAATCCCAATAATGTCACCATTGATGGAATTAGTGTTTATATTCCAGGGACTAGCTTTTCAGCAACAACTGATGGCGGTGGAAATTTTAGTATGACTGGTGTTCCTGCCGGAAGTTATGACTCAGTAGCATTTTCTAAAAGTGGTCTTTCTAATTCTAGTGTTGGAAATATTACAGTCAGCTCTGGAGCAAACAATGCTTTAGGGCTTGTGTATATGGCCCTGTCTACTGGGCCTTCTGGAGAAATTACAGATCTTTTAGATGGTAGTAATAATCCTATTGCAACAATGACTACCTCCCATGGGACAGTTGCAGTAATTTCTAATAACACCGTTAAAATTGATATGAAGTATGATACCAGAGCAGTGCTAATGAAGGTTGCTCATGAATCAAGTTTTCTCAATGTTGATTGGGAACCTATCTCTACCAGTTATGATTTTTCGCTGGCTGCTAATACCAGTGCAAACACTTACTACTCAACTGACGGCCTTAAAAATGTTTATCTGAAGTTTGCTGATCTTAATGGTCTTGAAAGTTCTGTTTATCAATTGCAGTTTGTAATTGATACTCAAAATCCCACCATGACTTCGGTTAAAATCCTACATGGTTGGAGTACAACTGCTTCAATAGACGTGTTAGTTGATATTGTTGCCAGTGATCTGGGAACAGGAATTAAAGAGGTCATGATAAGTAACGTCTCTTCAGCGTTTACAAATGGAGAGAGTTGGCAAGCTTATAGTAGTCAAATTAATAGTTGGGATCTGGTTGATCCAGGAACCTTGGGGCCTAAAAATATCTATCTCAAAATTAGAGATTATCTTGATAATGAGTCAATCTATTTGGCAGAGACGTCGAATGATGAAATCGTTTTAAGTAGTGTTACCACTGTCTATCCTGGGACATATGAAGATATTGTGACTTTTGAGTTTCGTCATCAACCTTTTCATCTTGATGGTCATATAATATTTTCTAACGAGGTTATAATTGAACCGGGATCAACTTTGGTTTTTAATAATGGGACTACAGGAGAATTTGATTTTTTTGGAAAAGTTACTGCCAATGCTACCAATGGCAATGAGATAACCATTGAGGCAAATGTTTGTAATTCTGTTCCGGATTTAGAGTTAGATGACGCTCCCAGTGGAACAACTCATATTTTTAATGAGGTTATATTTAAAAATGTGAGTTTAAATGTTAACGGAGCCTCTATAACCAATAGCAACTTTGATGGAGCCTGTGGTGGTACAAATACAGGAAGTGTGAATAAAGATGGTTATGATAGTTTATTGATTGATAGTTGTAGCTACACTGATTGGGGAAAAGTATTGGTACCTTATGGGGGAATTGGTAGTATAACCATTTCAAATAGTTCTGGTTCTGTTGCGAGTGTCATTAGTCATAATGGAGCAACGCTTTCTTACGGAACTGATACTGTTTTTACTAATAATAATTTTGATATTAAAGATTTTATTATTAATTTTATGTGGATAGGTGAAGGAGATATAATTTCTTCAGCGTCTTCTAATAATACCTTTAATTTAACAGAGGTTAAGACTGGATTAATTTATATACAAAATAGCTCTGTTGCCAGAACGATTAACTTATATAATTTTACAGTAACTGAGAGCGTTGCAGGAAATTGCAGTAATTTTATTGATTTGGATTCTTTTACCACTCTAAATTTAAGTGGAGTTACTGTTACCTGTACTGACTTGATATATGACGCTGCAGGCACAGTTAATTTCAGTGATTCTACAATCAATGTTCGTGAAGCATTAGTAAATAGTTCTATAGGTATAGAAACAGATGTAAACGTAGATAACTCCACCATCACATGCGCTAACTCATCAGGTGTACCCTGCGATTTTTTATTTGAAGATCATGGAATGAATACAACGGAGACAACGGATTCTATCTCAATTACCAACAGTACCATAAACTGTTTTGAGGCAGGAAATTGTCGGGGCTTCGTATATACTGCTTCTGGTCTACATACTGCAAATTTTAATATTAACTTAGATGGGAATACTTGGATAGGAAAGGCCAGACCAGCAGATTTTAAAACTAATATTATTAATGCGACGACTGGTGGGGTAAACGATCCGACCACTGATGATCCATCCTTTGTCAGGTTATTTGAATATATGGAAAATGGAGTAGTCGGAACTTGGAACGTAACTCCTTAGATATGAAAAATAATTTTAAAACTCAATTTATAATACTTCTTGCTATTTTTGTTTCAGATAGCTTGCAGGCGGGAACCAACTATTATAAAAATATTTTAATTGGAGGGCGCGCTTCCACAATGGGGGGAGCTTACATCGCAATTTCTGATGATGCCAGTGGTGTTTACTATAATCCTGCAGGATTGTCTCTGACATCAGGAAATAGTATCTCTGGTAGTGCAAAAATTTTTAATCAATCTCAAAAAGTTTATGCCAACGCAATCGGTAGTTCTAGTTGGAACAGAGAAAATTCAAATCTGTTTGCAAATTTTTTTGGAATGATTAAAAGAACAAAAAGACATATTTTTGCTTTTAGTTTTTCAACTCCTGATTCAACGGTGGAGCATCAAGATCAAGTTTTTAAAGATATAACAGATGTTGTAAATCCCATTTCAATTTATGGGTATAATCGTCACTATCAAGATTCAACAGATATTTTTGGTGTCTCCCACGCCACAAAACTTAGTCGTCGCCTGTCATATGGACTCTCTCTCTTTTATAGCTCTAGAGTCAAGCGAGAGACAATTCATACTGTAATTGAATACGCTGATGGTGAAGACGAGATGAGTTTTACCAATGAAACGGTTAAAGAGAAGGGAGTAAAACCTAAGCTTGGTTTTCTTTGGAGTCCTGGGAAAAGATTATCAGTTGGCATGACTTTATCGGGAACTTTTTTATTTGACTCTTTAACAGAGAGGCAACTTAATTTTGAAACAAAAGGAAGTAGCAACAATCAGATGGAGACTCAGCAGTATACAGCTAAAAGAAATATGCCTTATGAGTTAAGTTTAGGCATTGGTTACTTTCCATCAGCATATCTATTAATGGCCTTTGATTTCGATTATTTTATGAGCAATGATGATGATAAAAAAGATGTTTTTAATCTTTCATGGGGAGGAGAGTATTATCTGAATAAAAGTAATGCTCTTCGTTTTGGAGTCTATACAAATAGAACTAACAATTTAGTCTGCAGCAGTGTTACAACGTCTCCTAATGACGATACTGATATGTATGGCGTTACTATAGGGTACGCGACTTTTTCAAGGGATTCATCGGTAACTTTCGGAGCAATCTATTCCATGGGGAGTGGTGACGCTCAAATCTATTCTGGAAGTACTACAACTAGAAGTGTAGAAAAATCATCAATCTCATTTGTAACTTCTGCCAATTACGGTTTTTAATTGTCAGAGATCTTAATCATGCAAAACATGTTCTAATGAAGAAAGCTCATTAAGGGGCGAGAGATCACTTATACTGTTATTTCTAATTACCAGATGACGAAGATTTGGAATTTGTAGTTTAAAAGTTTTAAGAGCTTTTATGGACGAGATATAATTATCTTGAAGGTAAAGTTTTTCAAGATTTTTAATTTCTTCACCAAATAGTTCGTCTATTGAGTAAATAGAGTTATCACCAAGGTTTAGATTTATAATTTGATTTAAATCTTTTAGAGTAGAGATATCTTCAATTTGATTATCATAAAGCATTAACTCTTCAAGGGCATGACAGTGTTCAATGCCTTCGAGGTTCTTAATTTGATTATTTGAAAGGATAAGTGTTTTTAAATGGCAGTTGTTTTTGGTAGCTTTTAAAAAATTAAGATCTTTTATATTGTTACTGCTTAAATCGAGGTTTAAAAGAGAATTGAAATTAGCGATACCTATGATGGAGTCAATCTTATTATTTGAAGCTAAAACTTTTTTTATATCTTTTATTTTTTGAAGAGGAGTAAGATCGGATATTTTATTACCAGAAAGATTAATTATTTTCAGGTTAGTAAGTTTAGAAAGGGCAGAGATATCTGAAATACTATTTCTTGAAAGATCTAGTTGTTGTAACAATGAAATACTCGCAATTGATTCTAACTGTAGATCTTCTAGTTGATTGTTTGATAGATCAAGAGTTTTTAAGTTTTGATGATCAGCTAAAACTCTTAGCATTCGAGTTGATTTAATGTTTAGATCAATTATATGTAATGATTCCAGTGCTGTCATACTGTTTAGTGCAGCAAAATTAAGTTCTTCAATACGTATGTCTATTGGGGAAGAGGTTATATTAATGGATTTAATATTGGTTAGTGATCTGAGTGGATCTAGCGAAGCATAAGGATAGTAATCACTGAAGAAAATTTCATCTTGTAGACTGAGGATTTCAGCAGCTCTTTCACAGTTAGAAAATATATCTCTTAGGCTTTCATCTTTTGATCTAAAGTCACTCGCAAAATACATGAGTGAACGCATGGTAATCCATGATGGAGAGTGTGGATTTACATTTTTACACCAGCTAGTAAAGCTATCGGGATTCGGAATATTATCAATATGGTAAGTTTGATATTCATGTGGAATATGATTTAAAATATGCTCAATCCATTTTTGGTAGGCCCCAGGGAAAGTATAAACAGAGTCTCCCATTTCACATTTTGCTTTAGTTGAAAAAATATCATCACCAGTTTCTTCCATGGCATCTGGAGTTAAGACAGAGTCTATGCCGTTTACAATACCTGTAATATGCCACTGGTCACCAATTTTAATATAAGCAGGCCCACCAGAGTCACCATAGCAGACGCCACTGTTTTCCTGATCGGCCTTAACTATAATTAAATTTTTAAAAAAAGGTTCATTAAGGTATTTTTCAACATGGGCCTTAAGTGATAGCTTTTCTCCTGCTAAGATAATGTAGTGATCTGGGTCACGGTCACCAAAGCCTACCAGTTCGAGGGATGTATTGTTTTTTAATAAGTTGGAATCTTGTAGAATTGGAAGGGCCTTATGAGTAGGAGGAATATCTTGTTCAAGCTCTAATAATGCAATGTCATGATTTGGAAAGTGATTTATAAAATTAGGGTCAGCATACAGGGTAATATTTTTTGTATCGATCAAAGGTTTGCTATTTAAAAATTTATCTTTATTTCCAAAGAAAATTTGAATATTAGAAGTTTCTTTACCAGCTACACAATGTTTGGCAGTTAGAATAAATCTTTTGGAGATAATAGATCCTGTACAATAAATTTTTTCTTTTTTATAGACGAGTGCTACCGTGTTAAAACTGGCAGGATGCTCTTGATTAAAATTATTGGTAGTGGTTCCATTAATTATTGATCCAGACAATAGTTTATTGTTTAAAGATAAATCTTTTTGGCTGCAGCTTTGTAGAGTAACTACTAAGAAGAATATAATAGTTAATTTAAAAAGATTCATAAATACTCACTAGTCGATAATATTTCTTCTTCCAAAAAAATATTGATTATCATTATCTATGTTTGTAAGTTTTTGTTCAATTTGATCAATAAGTTGTTCTAGTTCTCCTCTAGTAAAAGGGAGTTTTTCTCCATAAAAAATATAATCGTTAATGTCTTTACTATAAGTTGAAATCTTTTGAATTAGGTCTTGTTCTGTTTGAGTTAATACAAAATCTTGTTTTGTATTTTTGCGACATCTATATGGTTGCAAAAAATTAGTAAAAGGCTCTTGAATTAATTTTCCAGACTTATCTACTCTTAGATCCTTAAATTTATCTATTGTTACATAATAATATTTTAAAATGTCAGAAGTGTAGGAAATTTTAAATTTGCTTTTTAAGTTATAATTAAGCTTATTAAAACTTAACGTTGAAGTTAAATATGTAAAGGCATGAATCTCTTCAAAATATTTATTTCTAATGATCATTAAATCACCTGGAAGAGTTTTTTCTCCAACTCGTAATGGTCGGCAGCTATCAGATTTAAGCCAAGAGGTTAGTTCTCTAGGATTAGAATAAGAGCTATGATCTAGAAGCTGGCCTACTCTTAAAGCGGTATTCCAGCAATTAATTCCAGAAATTACTGGAGTAGCTCTTATTAATAAATTAATAGGATAAGGAAGAGCTTCAGCTAGATTGAGACTACAACTCTGGTTTTCTATTTTGAGTAGTGAATGATTTTTATCAACTAGTGGAGTATTATAAACAGTAGTATTTAGAGGGGTTTTTTGAAGTGAATCATATTGTTGTAGGGCCCTCGAAAGGTCAACAAGGGTTTTACAAGGATAGGACTCAGTGGCAATTACGGTATCAGGGTTTTGATTTATTGCAAAATCAGCTGGAAATAAGTCGTTCGAAGATATTAATATTGCAAATAGTAATATGGTCTTAAAAAATG
>DAOVTR010000225.1 GCA_030633015.1 Bdellovibrionales bacterium | reverse complement strand
GATACCAAAAAAACTAATGAAATAAAAATTACTCCCATAGCAGAAAAAATAACTCCAATTGCAGATAGTCTTCCCATCTCTTGCCCTTCCAATTTGCCTACTAAAGGCTCAAGTAAAAAGGCCATTAAAAATCCAATTGTAATTGGTATTATTAATATATTTAAAGCATAAATAATAAAGCCAACAATAAAAAAAATTAGAGAGTAAAAAATTAATCTTATCCAGAAATTTGAAGGTAGTATATTCATCTGTTATACCATCTCTGAATTTGTTTCTGTATCTTTACGAATTAAACGAAGTTCTCTTTGAGTATCGCTCAATAGCTTATTATTAAATTCAAGTCTATCACCGGCAAGTTTCAAAAGTTGAATAAGAATTTTAGAACCTAAATTGGGAGTTCTATTAATAAACCCCATTAAATCATGACGACAAAATCCGAGTAATTTAGTTGAACTCAATGTTTTAATAGTTGCAGTTCTAAGAGAATCACAAAAAAGAGCAACATCACCAAATGATTGTCCTGCACTTAACTCGGCCACAAGGTTTTCTTCTTCTGTTTCTGTATCTATTACATATACTCCAACCCGACCTTCAAGAACTAAATACATTCCAATTCCTGGATCACCAGCAGAAAATACTTCTTCATTTTTTTTATATTCTCTTTTATGAACTATCCTATATATTTTCTTTAGCTCTCCTACTGTTAAATCTGAAAAAACAGGTGATTTACCAAGAATCTTTAAAGACTGACCTTCCTCACTGACTTTTCGTTTGAAAATATAGCTCCAAATAGGGTTTTGCATATCTAGTCCACCTTATAAATTATCCCATTCATGGTCCTGCCCTCTTCTACAAACTGAACACTAAGGTCATTTTCCATATTAAAAGATTTATAATTTATATAAAATCCAAACTATAAAAATATAATATTATTATACAAACAAATAATCGACACATACATATGAAACGAAACAGGAAAAAATTGCAGGAGTTAAAAGATCAACTATATGATAGCATTATTAATTTTAATCCAACCTTTTTTGCCATCCATTAACTCTATCAAAATCCATTTATTTTCAAGAATATCAAGGACTTTAAATTCTCCTCCCTCATGGAGGGAAAAAAGGGTGATACTATTTATTGCAGTCGTAGAATACACAGGTGCCTCTTTACTAGTAATAACGCCAAGTTTAAAATCACTTAAAGAATCCACTACTGAAATACAACAAAACACAATTAAGATTGATACAAGACTAAAAGAACCCCACTTAAACCACTCATTTTTACTAAATAAATAAATAAATAAAGTTAAGCCTAAAAAACCGACTAAAAAAGTTAGGAAGTAGAGCTTTTCCTTACTTGAAAGAAACACTTTAAAAGAAATTTTATTAAAAAAATATCCAGAATTTTTATCTATTTTATCTACACTTTTTTCCCTTGCATATTTTAAATTAAAAGCAACATCTCCATCTCTTGGCATTAATCTACTTGCTTTATAATAATGAAAAATTGCTTTCCCAAGCTGTCCATCTCTAAAATAAATATTTCCTAAATTAAAATGCATTTGACCATTCAAACTTTCCTGCGTCTCATATTTTTCATATAAACTAATTGCATCGCCATATTGAGCCTCATCATATAATCCATTAGCTCGATATAACATCTCTTGATCACCAGCAAACATCGAAGATAAAAAAATAAAAAATAAAACTACTGTAAGTAGTATCTTTCTCATTTCTGCCCCCTTAAAATAGATTTTGCTAATACAATTGATCGCTTTTTAACTTGGCTTAAATCTATTTTTTTACTATTGCCGCCATATATCTCCATTTCATATCTTTTTATGAATTCTACGATGTCCACAATAATATTATCTGCAACGACTCCATTTAATTTAGAAGTAATCTCTATTTCAGTTAATGCTTTTCCATCAAAATCAAACTTATTACCGATAAACTCTTTGAAATTTGAAATAATAAAAGATAAATCTAAGCTCCTTCCTTTTTTTACTTCAACATTACTTAAGAAAATCTTCATTGAATTTGATCTGTTATAAAAATTTTTATCTCCACTTCGAATTCTTCTTTGGCGCTTAAACAAAAGAAATACAATATTTATCAAAATAGAAAGAAATAAAACCATAAAAAAATAAAAGTAATCCCACATGCTAATTTTATTATATTTATCCAGCGTCAGACTTCTTTTAAGAGACATTAGATCCTTTCCTAATATTTTTATCTCTTTTTTGATATTTTTATTAATTGCTTTTTTTGAGTTAAACATCTGTAAAGTCGAATCATCTTCAGATGGGCTAACATTAACTAAAAAAGTATCCGTTTTTAGTTTCTTGTACTCATTTGATTTCACATGGAAATAATCTATCGAAAATGTAGGTATCGTCAGCTCACCTTCTTTTTGTGGAACAAAGGCAAATTTAAAAATCTTTTCGCCAATAATCAACTTACTCTTTTCAAACTTACTAAACTGAGGTTTATCTTCATAGATTTTAAAATCATCCGAAATAATTTTATTAACTTTAACATCTCTAACATTGGCATCACCCGAAATCTTAATTGTAAGTGTTGTTGAATCACCAACAGATAAATTATTTTTAGAAAGAGTACTCTCTGCCAATAAATTGCCAACAACAAAAACCTCCTGTCCGCTACTTACCTTCGGTAGGGCCTTTACATTTACAACGACAGGAGAGCTACGCAATCTAATATTTTTCATGGTCGAGACATTATCAAAAAATGAATTTAGAAAACTTCTATTATTAATACCACTACGCTTTGATCTTTGATCTACAACACTTGCAATCAGACTAACTGGCGGAACTTCAATTTCACCCACTTGAGTGGGATATAGTGCAACTGCTACTTCTATAACGCTCCACTGTACTCCATTAATTAATTTTGAGTAATTTCTCTGTTTAGAAAATTCTTCGGCCCAAAAACCTTCAAACTTTGGCCATGCATCCCTTTTTGCGTTACTAACTCCACCACGATTAAAAAAACGAAATGTATAAAGGATTTGTTGATATATATAGGGATTAGGATTATCAACCTTCGTTTCTATAAAAAAACTTTCGTTAGGTTGCTTGCCTGAAGCGTTTTTTTTAATATTATTTTTTGTTGAAACAATAATTTCAACAATATTACTTTTAAGATCCTTTCCAGCTATATTTATTCTTACGGGGCCAAGCTTAAAAGTTCCTTCAGACTTAGGGTAAACAAGATATTCAAATGTTTTTTCAGTAGTCATTGATCCATTTACAATTGTTATATTTGATGACTGCCCTGTACTTTGTATATCAAAATTCTCAATTCCATCTATTCGCGGGATATCGCCAACACTTCTAGCGCCCTTAAAAACCACTTCAAATCTTAGTTGGTCGTCTAATGATATATTCGTCTGGCCGGTAACAATTCGGACCTCTACAGCTCCAATCTGTCCTGAAACAATAAAAACAAGTAAAATAAGCAATAGTTTCATTTTAAATTACCAATCTTTTCCACTACCATATCCAGTATTTCCCTTCATCTGTTTTTTTAAATATTTTTTTCTATCTTCGGACAAAGTATCGAGCCATCTTTGGGCCTCTTGCTCACTCATTTTTTTACTCTCATCTTCTTTAGCTTGAGATGCCGAAGCTGCTTTATTATCTTCTAGTTTTTTATCTTTTGCATCTTCTTTTTGGGCCTGATCTTGTTTGTCCTGCTGTTCCTGCTTATCTTTCTTATTTTCCTGGTCTTGCTTGTTTTCTTGATCCTGCTTATTTTCTTGATCCTTACTGCTTTTCTGATCTTGCTTATTTTGTTTATCTTGCTTATTTTGTTTATCTTGCTTATTTTGTTTATCTTGCTTATTTTTCTGATCTTTTTGTCTTTTTTTCATCTCTTCAATTCGTCTTTTAAGCTCTTCTCTAACAAATTCTAAATTATACTTTGAATCCTCATCTTCTGGATCCATATCAACTGCTTTTTGCAAATACTCAATAGACTCTTTCAGCTTACCCATTTTATATAATACAGATCCTAGATTATAATATGATTTCTGTGCCAACTGATTATCACCATACATTGCTGCTTTTTCAAAAAATTGTTTCGACTGTTCAAACTGTTTGGTCTT
>DAOVTR010000246.1 GCA_030633015.1 Bdellovibrionales bacterium | reverse complement strand
GTAATGGGTGCAAAAGGTGCAGGAGAAATACTCTATGGAAGAGATGCTAAAAAGTCAGATAATCCTGAAGAATTTATGCAGGAAAAAGAAAAAATTTATACCAAAGCTTTTTTAAATCCATATCGGGCCGCGGAAAGAGGATACGTTGATGACGTAATAGAACCGTCAACGACTAGATTTAGAATTACCAAAGCACTTATAATGCTTGAAAATAAAAAAGATTCTAATCCAATGAAAAAACATGGAAACATTCCTCTTTAAGGAAAAATTGAAATGAATATAGACAATCTTTTTACTCCCGAATTAAATGCATTAACCTTTGGAATTGTGGGACTTAGTATTGTATTTTTTGGTCTAATTATAATTAGCCTCTATATAAAACTTTTGCCTTTTGTTTTAAAACTAATCTATAAAGATAAAACAACAGATAGTGACATCAAAACAACTACTCAAGATGATACTGACAATCAACTATTGGCCATCGCTACCGCCTATCACTTAAACAGTGCTGGTAACCTGTTAAATCAAAAAATAACTTGGATTAATAAAACGGTCCCTAGTTCTCCATGGGCAACCATGGCAAAAATATCTAATCTAATTACAAAAGAGCAATCTTTTAAACAAATGAGAAAATAGTGAAAATTTATCAAATGGAGATTGAAGGCAAGGATTACGAAGTTAAGATTATCAGCAGCAATAATCAAGAAATTCAAGCTGAAGTAAATGGCACAAACAGAGTCGTAAAAATAAAAGATATTCAAACTATCATATCAAAAGAGATCACCAAAACGACTCAAGCTTTTAAGGCCGCTGCTCCAAAGGAAATTAAAATTGCTCCTAGTTCATCGACAACAATCAAAGGAAATGCTGTGACTGCTCCCATTCCAGGTCAAATCAAAGGACTGTTTGTAAAAGAGGGAGATAAAATAAATCTTGGAGAAAAAATACTTATTATGGAGGCCATGAAAATGGAAAATATCATAACCTCCAACTCAACAGGAATTATTAGTAAAATATTGGTTGGAGATGGAGACAACGTATCTCAAGACCAGCAACTTGTAATTATTGGATAATTTATGAGCGTATCAACATTTTGGGTAAATACAGGATTATATAACTTACAATTTGGAAATATATTAATGTTTCTTATTGCATTTTTATTTATCTATCTGGCAGTTGTAAAAGATTACGAGCCACTGCTTCTTGTGCCTATTGGTTTCGGTATTATCATTGGCAATATTCCTCCAGTACAAGGAATGATGTTAGGGGTCTACGACGAAGGTTCCGTTTTTTACTATCTCTACCTTGGTGTAACGAAAGGAGTTTATCCTCCTCTTATATTTTTAGGAATTGGTGCAATGACTGATTTTTCAACCATGCTTTCAAATCCTAAATTAGTTCTCCTAGGAGCTGCGGCCCAGATTGGAATATTTCTAACATTTATTGGCGCCATTTTATTAGGATTTGACCCAGCCCAATCTGGAGCAATTGCAATAATTGGTGGAGCCGATGGCCCGACTGCCATATTTCTAGCTTCAATGTTGGCACCAGAGCTTTTAGGAGCTATTGCAATTGCTGCCTATTCATATATGGCGCTAGTTCCTGTTATTCAACCTCCAATAATGAGACTACTGACAACAAAAAAAGAACGCCTAATTAGAATGAAAGCTCCTAGAGTCGTCTCAAAAAAGGAAAAAATTATTTTTCCAGTCATTGCTTTTTTAATTTGTGGACTCATTGCTCCTGGCTCCATGTCACTTTTAGGAATGCTTTTTTTTGGTAATCTCTTAAAAGAGAGTCTGGTAACAGATAGGCTGGCAAGTACTGCGAGAAATGCAATTATTGATAGTGTCACTATTTTATTAGGCTTAACAGTAGGGGCCAGCACCCAGGCACAAACATTTTTAACTCCGAACTCCATGCTGATTTTTGGTCTAGGAGCACTATCTTTTGTAATTGCTACTGCTGGAGGTGTTCTTTTTGCAAAATTTATGAATCTATTTTTAAATAAAGAAAACAAAATTAATCCACTCGTTGGAGCTGCAGGTGTCTCAGCTGTTCCTGATTCTGCAAGAGTAGTTCAAGTTGTTGGTATAAAAGAAGACCCAACTAATTTTCTTTTAATGCATGCCATGGCCCCCAACGTCGCGGGAGTAATTGGCTCAGCAATAGGTGCTGGAGTATTATTATCAGTACTGGGAAAAATGTAATATGACAAAAATCTACTTAGTTGGTGGAGCAGTCCGAGATAAACTAATTGGAAGAGAGATTCATGATAAAGACTATGTTGTAGTAGGCTCAACTCCAGAAGAGATGATTAAAAAAGGCTTTAATCAGGTAGGAAAGGCATTTCCTGTTTTTATTAATCCACAAGATGGGTATGAATACGCACTAGCAAGAAAAGAGATAAAAACATCTCAAGGCCATCAAGGATTTGAATTTGATTTTAAGCAGGAGATAACTTTAGAAGAGGATCTGCTAAGAAGAGACTTCACAATTAATGCCATGGCCCTAGATGAAGAAAGTGGTGAATTAATTGACCATTACAATGGACAGAAAGATTTAGAAAATAGAATTATAAAGCATGTCTCCGATCATTTTGCAGAAGATCCTCTTAGAGTAATCAGAGGGTGCCGCTTTCTCGCTCAACTAAATGGTTTTTCTCTTAATCAAAAAACAATTTTTCTTATGAAAAAAATGTCACTATCTGGAGAGCTTTCAACTCTCTCTGGTGAGAGGATCTTTCAAGAGATTGAAAAGGCCTTACTATCACCCAATCCTGAACTTTTTTTTCATGGCCTGCAAATGGTAGATGCCTTAGGACAGATACTTCCAGAGCTATCGTTAATTGAAAATACTTTTTTTTATAATACTCTAAGTAAGCTAAACACCTCTTCTAAATCAGTAGAGATTAGGTTTGCTATCTTAACTCATGGCCTTCCTCTTGAACTTCTAGATATTTTAGATGAAAGACTCAAGCTAACAAGAAACATAAAAAAACTTTCTAGCAATATTATTAAATTTCACTCAGTTCTTTTAAATCCCAATGAAATTAATGAGCAAGTCATTTTAGATTTATTATCAAAAATTAATGCCTTTCGAAATGAAACTGATTTAAATAACTTTATAAATACCATGCTAATTATTTCTAAAATTTATAAAAAAGATATTTCAAAAATCATCCAAACTTTAAAACAAATAGTAAGTGAAATAAAAGCAATGGATTTTACTGATTTGAATACTACTCAAACTAATCCTGGTGCAGAAATAAAAGAAAACAAACTTGCAATTATTAAAAAGAACTTAACTTAGATCTATTGGATAACTTTTGACCACAATTGTCCCCACTTAAAG
Source organism: Bdellovibrionales bacterium (assembly GCA_030633015.1). The sequence continues at coordinate 558 of DAOVTR010000246.1, read as the reverse complement.
TTCTCTTTTAAATCTTCGCTCTTATCATATAAGCTTTCATAAATGGACTCTAGAATATGTTCGTTACTATTTAAAACCTGTGAAATACTATCCTCTTCACACCCAGTAAACTGATTACAAACAATTTGATCTTCCATCTCTATTTCACAACTGTCTGCCATAACTATTTCAGAAAGGCCTTCTCCGACCTTATTTGAATTTTTAACTAGATCATTTATTATTTTTTTAAGCTGATTTAAATCAGAGTTTTGAATTGAAGTTAAAAAACTCACCACTCCATTCTTGGCACCACCACCATAAATCTTTTCAGAATTAACTAATAAATCCAATATTTTAATATCACCATATTTAATATGATTAACCTTATCTGAAGATGAAAACTCTTTTAATACTGAGTTTTTCAATGTCCCTGCTGTTTCAAGTAGAAGCTCATTTTTTGTAATCATTTTTGGTGAATTTAAAAATCTTTCATGCATTACGGGATCTCTTTTTTTCAAGAGATCAACAATTTTATTTTCAATGTTTTTAGTACTTTTTTTTGCGAGCTTAAGATAACTC
>DAOVTR010000384.1 GCA_030633015.1 Bdellovibrionales bacterium | reverse complement strand
GTATTTTTAATTTGCCTTGATATTGCGTCCTGGCACAGCGAGGACATTTTAAAATGCATTTAGAAGTTAGTTCCAGATGTAATTTTTTTACAGGTAGAAGATGAGTCTTATTCATAAAAAATCTTAGGTTTTATATGAAAAGATGTCAAATATGGGTTAGTTTTATAGTAAGTGAAAAAACAAAAGTAATTGTAGTACAAAGTGTTTAAAGCTATAATACCCTATAAAATTGTATAAGGTGTAAGGTGGTAGAGTTAAAAAATCATATAGATTATGATGTCGTTATTATAGGTGCGGGCCCTGCAGGACTAAGTGCTTCATACGTTCTATCTAAAAACTTAAAGAATTGTTTAGTTTTAGAGAAAGATAAATATAATGTTGGAGGACTTTCTCAGACTGTTAAATATAAAAATTATCTATTTGATTTAGGAGGTCATCGTTTCTATACAAAACAAAAAAAGGTTAAGCAGTTTTGGAGTGAAATTTTAGAAGAGAAAAATTTTTTTATAAGGAAAAGATTATCAAGAATTTTTTATAGGGGAATTTACTTTTCTTATCCATTAAATATAAGAGAAACCTTAATTAAGGTTGGCTTGATTAATTTTATAATATTTGGTTTTTCATGGCTTAAGGCAAAGTTTGTTCCGATTACTTCCGTAATTAGTCTTGAGGATTGGTTAACCAATCGTTTTGGTAAAAAAGTATATCAACATTTTTTTAAGTCATATACCGAAAAAGTTTGGGGGTGTAAAGCATCGCTAATATCAAAAGATTGGGCAGACCAACGTATTCAAAATTTATCAGGTTTTAAAGCGCTTATAGGTAATATCTGTCGGGAAAATAAAATTAAAAGTCTTGTTTCAGACTTCTTTTATCCTCGCTTGGGCCCTGGAATGATGTGGGAAGCTTGTGCAAAAAAAGCACAAGCCTTTGGTTGCAAATTTGAATTGGGAACAGAAATAATATCTTGCAGTTATGGTGAGAAAGTTTGGAGGATAGAGTATCTTCTTGATAATGAAAAAAAGACTGTTCGAGCAGCAAAGGTTATATCAACAATTCCATTACCACAGTTTGTTAATCTTATAAATTTATTTAATAAAAATGACCAAATTTTTAATGAGATTAACAAATTAAAATATCGTGATTTAATATTTGTTTCTGTCATATATAAAGATTTTGATCAGTCATTTCCTGATAATTGGATCTATATTCATGATGAAGATTTTAAGGTAGGTAGAATTCAAAATTTTAAAAGATGGTCGGAGGAAATGGTTCCAGATATTAATATGGCCTGTCTTGGAATGGAATATTTTTGTAGCGTTGGAGATGATTTGTGGAATAGAACTGATGACGATTTAGTTAAGATTGGATGGGGCGAACTAAAAAAACTAAAGCTTGTCTCAAATGATGAGAGACTGATTGACTTTAAGGTTGTTAGAGTGGAAAAAGCATACCCTGTTTACGACTTAAGTTATAAGAAAAGTTTAAATGTAATAAAAAATAGTTTGCAAGAAAATGTACCGGGAGTATATTTCAGTGGTCGAAACTCAATGCATCAATATAATAATCAAGATCATTCAATTATGACATCATTGGTTGTTGCCGATATAATTTTGAATAAAAATACAACAAATCTCGATCCATGGAGAGTTAATATTAATGCTGAATATATTGAAGAGTTAAGAGAAGATGGATCAGGAGCTTAAACTTTCAGTTGTTATTCCAGTTTACAACGCATCAGCAACCATTGTTCCTTGTTTAAACTCAATTTATAGTTCTACTTATAATAATATTGAAGTGATTGTTGTTGATGATGCCTCTTTTGATAATGGTGTAGAATTAATAAAACATTATCCTGTGATAATTGTTAGAAATGAAAAAAATCAGGGTCCTAGTTTTTCAAGGAATAGGGGAGTAGAAGCCGCAAGCGGAGATGTTGTTGTTTATTTAGATGCAGACATAGTTTTGCCTAGAAAGGATTCTTTAATAAAAATTATTAATTATTTCAATGCTAATAAGAATGTTTCGGCACTGACTGGTAGATATTGTCCTAATCAGCTTAATTTAAGTCTATTTAGTGATTATAAAAATATTTACATGAATTTTATTGCAGAAGAACAAGATGTTGAGGTTAATTTTCTATTGGGAGCAATTTGTGCTGTACGGAAAGAGGATGTTCAGAAATGGAATGAAGATATACGTTTTGGCGAAGATTCTCAAATGGGACAGGATATGGTTAAAGAAGGAAAGAGTATTCATTTATTGAAAGACCTTGAGGTTATTCATTTGAAGACTTATACATTTCTAACTTTTTTTAAAAATAGTTTTATAATATCTTTTAATTTTACAAAGTTGTTTATTCGCAATAAGGGCTGGTTACAGTATCAAAAAGGAAGTTTTAGTCATGTTAGCTTGCGTCAGCTTTTTTCAATATTAAGTGCATTTATTGTTGCGTTATTAGCAATAATTTCGATTAAACTGTTAGTGGTCGGTGTTTGTTTGTTTAGTGCAATTAATTTTAAATATTTGATTTTTGTCTTAAGAAAATCAAACGTGAGGTTTC
>DAOVTR010000004.1 GCA_030633015.1 Bdellovibrionales bacterium | reverse complement strand
ACTTTAAAGGTTGGATCTTCTAAAACAATGTCACTTGATAACTCTGATCGATCGTTATAATCTAAAACAATAGCACTTCCATTTATTTCATATGCAGATGCTAAATCTTCATATCCATTTCTTTCAATATATAAATTACCATCTTGATTAAATTCATAAGTCTCAACGACATCTAATGCTGAAGTCACATCAAGAGTTTCAAGGTTATGAGGATTTTGTAAAACTATTTTTGTAACTTCCCATTTTCCTATAATTGAAAAGGAGGACATGCTATCATCAGTAACACAACCAATTAGGCTTGATAAAATAATAATTAAAAATGTTGTCTTCATAATAATACCTTCTATTTTAAAACTTAGAACTTGTAAAAGAATATTTCTTGCAACCAAGTAAGACACCATCGTCTAACTCGACTAACAGAGTATCTTCTACACTTGCAAGTGAAATAGAGACCTTCACTGTATTTACAATTGCATCGATATCTGGGTACATACCATATACAATATTTCCAATTGACAGTTTTAATTTATTCTTAAAAAGTTCTAATCTCATTTGCTTATCTTTATAATTTACTGAATCTTTAAGATTATTTTCACTAACAACTAGCTGCCCTTCGAATCCTTTGTCTTTTTCGTAAGTACACTCATAAATATCAAGTGTTCCAGCATAAGATGTAATTGATGCTAAAAACAAAAATCCAAATAAAAATCTTCTCATAATAATCATCCTGTTTATTTAAGTAATGTTTAAAAAATATATTATAAAACACATGGACAAATATCTTAGTGAACTTGTAACAATTACAGATGGTGTTAGAATCCTAACACCATCTGTAATTTAAGGGAGTTGAAGCTAATGCGCCTGAGAATATAAAATTTATAATTACATTTATGTTCATAATAACTGTGCTATTGCTCATATAATTAAATAATTTATGAACGGAGAAATCATGAAAAAAATCTTAGTATTACTGATGGTTATAGCTTCAATGAATTTTGCAACCGCTAGTAATCGACCTTTAACTCTAGATCAGATTAAAATTGGAATATGCGAGTGGGAAGATACTTTCTATTTTCCGGCAACATCGTTTATGTTTATGATGTTTACTAACGATTTTGCTGAAATAAGTGAAAATTGTGCTGATAACTTTGATTTGATTGATAATAGAAAAATTGTATGTGATCCATTTGGAAATAAAGCTGAACGATTTCTAGTTGCAAATGTGGTAGGTGAGGGCCAGCTCGATGAAGACACAAGTAATGGCACAATGATTTATGATATTGAATGGGTACCAGGAATTGCAGAGATTGAATCTGCCACTGTCTATGGTAAAACATTATATAAACTAATAATTCATTAAATATAAAAAGAATTTGAAAAAACTCGTTTAGTTACAACTATTCAATTTGTTTTTGATATCTTTAAGCAAACTTGCATCTATGATATTATTGCCGCCATTTTCTCTCATATGAACAAGCTTGTTATTTCGCCATAATGGGTTACGTTGCATAATTTTTTCAATAGTTTGAACTTTATTTGAAAATATATCTCTATGGCTACAGAAGCATTTTGAAATTTCAGCTTCACGCTTTTTTTCATCCGAAAAAAATGTCGCTATTTCTTCAGGTGTTTTTCCAGCTTTTTTTAATTCCTTTGATTTTTCTACAAGACAGCCCATTGTTGCACTGAAAGCAATATCCGTCATTACCTTACTCAATGTTTTAAAATCACTATTATATGGTACTTCAATTGCATTCGAGCCATATTCTGCTTCGAACATATTGACGCTGCTTTTCTTCACACATTCAAAAATTGTTTTACACTTATAATATTTATTATCGATACATGCTGGGCTGCTATTTTCTTCATCTATAAAGCAGCTCCACTTCTTTTTTTTTCTTGCAATGGTATCTTCTTTGCAAATAAAATCGCTTTTCATGCTTTTTACTTCAATCCTGTTTTTCTCCTCTTCTATTTCTTTTTTTGAAGTACAAGCTCCAAATGAAGATGGATATGTTTTTCCCAAGGTACTTTTAACATGTTTATTTAATTTTTTCTTTTTTTGTTTTGAGGCGTTAACATTTTTCGCTTTATAAGAATCTCTTTTATTAATATTTCTTTGCGCAGAACGCTTTGGATTAGTTGAGATATTCTTCGTTAATTTTTCACACTGCTCCTTATTTCCATCTTCACATTGATCCTTCATTTTATCTAATTTAATACAAGCATTTTTGTTACCAGAAAAACAGTCCTTTTTAAGTTGCGACATTGAATATAAACTGTTGGCATATAGAAAAATAATAAAAATAACAGAAATTTTTTTCATATTTAAGTCCATACAGAAGTGTACTTTACTATCATTAATATTATCCCAATAAAGAAAATATATATAGAAGCAATAATTTCTAAGTAGTTTTGTTTGAACTCTACAAACACAGAAGTGGCGTATTGAATCAGAAAATAATGCTACTGAACTAAGTTGAGATTTTGCTTATAAGTTAATTGTATCGTAATTGGTACATGGCAATTCCACTATTGTTTTTTTCTGCTGTAATTTTGATTCAAGAAAGTATCCCTGATAATATTGGTGTGATAATATTTATGAGTATATCTTTTTCAAGTGCTATAATAAATTCCACTAGAGCTCATTTTATCAATAGACATAACGGCATTAAGACGTTGGAGGGTCAAACATGCTGCACACTAGGAATTAAAACAGCTTGCAAATAAGTATAGATTCAATTATCACAGTTTGACTTAATTCGGTTGCATTTTTACTGATTCACATTCGGTGGATATTATCTTATTAGGTATAATGGCAATTATACCTAATAAGATGATTACTGCTGAATTGACTCATATGAGGCCATAAAGATATAATCAAAGGAAATTATATTATTTAATAAACATATTAATTTTTGCTGTGCACTCACTTGAGATTGTCGGAATCTGTTCATGATTAATCATATTTCTTTCAACCATCCTTCCATATCGTAGTTCAACTAAATACTCTTTTTTATCAATACTGATCCTTACAAATGGAACATCTTTTTTACCATTAAAATCAGGAAAGTATACTTTATCATTAACAATAATTTTATTGTTTGGATGTATTTTATTATCTCTTTTAATTTTTAGTTTTATACTTAAAGCTTCATTTTTTGAAATATAAGGTTCACCTGTAATATCCAGATGAGCACTTGCTCGTTTCCAGAGAGGCTGATTAGTTTTAAAAAATATGGGTTTATATGCAAGAGATCTTATAAATTTATTATCAGATTGGGTCATAAAAAAGGTTCTGTGATTTTTCGTATTAAGAGAAATACTACCATCGTATTTCAGAACAACTGATGTAGGATATTCTGCCTCAGTAACTAACTTCCCATCGGTTTCGTCAAAACTCCAAAGATCAAAACGCACTTTAGACCAGTTTAGTTTTTTATTTAAATAATGATCATCAATATGTGTTGTTAATTTTTTTGCGTTCATAAATGGTCTAAGAGAATTTGGAAGACTGTTAGTTTTGCCTGATGTCGCTTTGTAAAAAACCAAACGAACTTTATCAGATGTGTTGATTGAATGAAGAAATAGTTTTAAATTTTTTATTCTATCCTGCATATATTTTGAACTTGCTATAACCTCAGTATAATTATCATTAACCAGATCAAAATATAATCTTAGTACTTCATTTGGTTCTGAATATTTTAAAAAATTAAAACCATATTTTCTAAATTCTTGCTCAAACTTTTCTATAAACTCACTATTTGCAAGCATAATTTTGCTCATCTCTTTTTCAACTTCAACTTGAAAATGCTTCGTAAAAGCTTTGATCTCTAAGTCTAAAGAGCTAATATATGAAGCTTTGTCAGCTTTAATTTCTCCAACCATTCCAATTGCGGCATCTTGAAGAACTTTATCGTATGGAGACCATCCAGCAGTCCAAATATCAATTTGATGAGAAGTTAATTTATGATTAAGCTTCATTAAGTCTACCGTATTTTTAACAGTGTGATCAGCACTCACTACCCTATTATTCATAGGATCACTTCCTAAATAATGAGAAAGCCATGTCTTGCTGACTAATATGTATTTATTGGGATAAATTTCATCTAAAGCTTGTTGGAGCCCTTCCAATCCTTCAATTGACTTTTTAAAGTTCTCCCAACTCATTCGCTTCATTCCGGACTTGATATCACATCTTAAAAGACAACCAATACATTTATGGAAACAGCCTGAATTTACTTCAATATGTGCAATTCCGTTATGCTTACTTATTTGTTCGACTTCACCCAAAGTAAGATTATTTGCAACAAATTGAACTTGCTTTACGTTGATCTTAGGGGCCTTCTTAATCCATTCTTGAAATGCTGGATCTTTACCTATTATCACATCAAGATTACTACTAGCAAAAACAGCGTACGGAATTAAACAGGTGAAAATTAAAACATTTACCAGGAACAGTTTCATAGTTACTTGTCGGGCAAAATCTTAAATCAATAAAGTTTTATTAACTAGATTGAGCGATTATCTCGATAACAAGTGATAGAAACTGCATTATGGAAAAGCTACAATATATTCTTTATAATAAAAAACAAATGACTGGTGCCACTGTCACTTTATCCCCTATTTGAATCTTTCCTACTCCAATCATTAATTTTTCTTCAGAAATTTGCGCAGGATGAATTTTAATCGAATATTTGCTATTCCAAAAAGAAAAAGAATAGTGCTCATGCCATTTCTCTAAATGGTCGTTTGAGGATGTTTTATAATTAATATCTCTTACTAAAGTCGGCACAGTACTTTTACCATTATGTATTTGCCAAAAAACCCCTGTAATTTCACCTGTCATCCCGCCGTCTGAATCCGAATTATAATATAAATCTAGATGTATTGTTGCAGATGCATATTCTGAGACACAACTTAACCTTCGAAAAGAGTAATCATTATCTTGGGCAAATCCTTCGTAAGTAAGAAATAAAGCAACTAAAACAATTATCAAACTTTTCATTTCCATTCCTTTTTATATGTATTCATAAAAAGTATAAATGAAAAAAACAGAAATTCAATTTATATAATGTATATAAGAAATCTAGTGCTAAATTATAATAAGACTAAGGGGCCATAACACTTATAACTTCAAGATCACCCTCTTCAACTTCAATTATCTCAGGGAGGTCATCTTCATTTGTCATGTTATAGATTAATCTGTTTATTGGACCAAGAAATTCTCCAGTTTTACTAATTAAAGAACCTTTAAAATACGTCTTATCAACATCAACGATAATATCCCCAATTAAATAACCTGTCGATGCAGCCAACACTACGCCTGCTGCTGCGATTGTTGCTGTACCTGCAGCCAGAGCGACAGCCGCACATGTGCTTGTTGTTGCATTAATAGCTGCTGAAGCTCCAATTGCTTGTGTGAGTAAATGATATTTAATTGCAGAAGTCTCTGTAATTGTACAAGGAATTCTGCAAGTGTTCCTTAGCCTTCATTCGACTAATTTTTAATAAATAATATATTATTTTATGCTACAAAAACTTCTGATATATACCACTCACCCCTCTTACTACTTGCTGATCAATATCAATATATAGAAGCTTAGGTCTTTTTATAAATCGAGAGCTAAATGCTGAAATATTATTTCCAATAATAATTTTATCACTGAAAGTAGAATAGGTCGCTTGAGGAGATTTAATATTAAAAAACTCTTTCCCTTCTAAATTCATTATAACATTCATATTTGTTAATGATAGACTTGTAGGAATAACTTTGGCGCAACCTACATTTGCGTTAAAATAAATTTGACTACGGTCATTATAAACTCCGTAAAACTCCATTTTGCTATATTTCACAACACAATCTCTTTTCTGACGTACAACCTGAGATTTATCGTCCTTCGATTTCTTGTCTCTTAATTGTACATCAGAAAAACCAACCATAGTTAGCAACAAAGTAAAAAAAATAAATATTGCAATTGTCTTATTCATAAAAATAGTTGTGGTGTCACAGTAAACATTCACTGTGACACCATAAGTTTAAAGTAATATTATAATATATGCAGAAGTTTTAATTTGCTAAGAAAATCTCCATCAGGAAAAAGACCTCCCAGAGTGTTGTCAGGCAAATCTAAAGCATTTCCTTTTTCATCAAACTGTTTTGGAAGTAATAATTTAAGATCTGAAATTGGATTAAATAAAATCGTAGAGACGTCCATTTTAATAAGAATATCTTTCCCATTTATATTGCCCATTTTATAAAACTTAGGACCGGCTAAATATTCCAATTGATTTTCATAATTCAACACCTGCTTTGAAGTTATACAGATATCTTTTATGAGATTATTTTTTCGATAGTACTTATTACATAACAGTTCTTGCGAAGAATATAAATCGATTAAAGATACCAGCACTTCAGATAAAGACGATTGTAACTCACTTAATTGATTGTCACTATTTAAGACTAAATAGTTTTCATATTTATTAATTATTTTTATTTTCTGTTCAACTGTTCCATTTTTTAACGAATTAATCTCCTCTTGTATTTCTTCAACTCCCTCAAATTTGTATGCGGTATAACCTCTAATATAATTTAGTAATGTTACAACCCCCGCTTTAACCAATGTCACATCACTACTGTCAACTTTATAAATTTCAGATTTCAAATTAGCGGTGCTATATGATTCATTATAATATTCACATGTTTGATATCCCTCATCATCTATCCAACAATATGTTTCAGAATAATTATAATTTTTACCAAATCCTAACCTAGTTAAATTTATTGATAAATTAAAAGTTTTTTGATTTTCTAGAAGAGAAATCATCTCACTTGATTTAATAAGCTCTGGCAATAGCTCGTCTTTTAAAAAACCTTGTAGCTCATAAATATTATTAATTCTTTTTTTTCCACGAGGAAGCATCATGGCAAATTCCATAAACTCTGGGATATTTAAATCTCTTATTTTCTGTTCATATATTTTTAATTTCATCTTTTGTCCAAAGGTCAGCATTGGCAAAAAACGCCTTGTAAACCCTTTAAATTTTAACACTGGCTTTAAAACGGCACTATAGAAGAGGGCCCGAGAGTTATTCGGATCAGCCGACAAGGCCTTATCAAACATTTTATCTGCATATTGCAAACCTTCAGGAAGCAAAAGCAGTTCTCCCATCCTTGCATATTCCTCTGCGGCCTTTTCATTGTTACCTTCTGTCAATAATACTTTGGCAACCTTTTCTGAAGAAATATGTTTTACTCTTTTTTCTTTTGAACTATCTGTAAGACAACTGGTAAAAAATATTGTGCTTAGAAGAGGCAAAACAATCATTTTACTTGCAAAATTCATAAACTGATCCCTTGTAAAGATTAATAAATAAATACATTATATATAATCATGAAAAAACTTATATGCCGTTTGTAAAAAAGTAATGGGGTGTAAAAAACTTAGACACTTTCTAAACACCTATAAACCTTACAAAAATGGTAAAAGAAAAACGGCAATCTACCAGTTTATGTAAAGATAAATAATATTAAAGGAGATTATATTATGATTAAATCATTACTGATTTTAACACTTTTACTTACCTCACTTACAACATTTGCAAGGCAGTACAAATCAAAAATGTTATACCTTTGTGAAAATAATAGCTTCACGGTAGTTGTAACCAAGACTGAACAAAATAGTTTTAAGCTATCAATTGCTGATCACAAACAAAGTGAACATTACTTTATTGAAACTGCAACACTACTTTATAATGACCCTTTTACAATATTGTTATCTAAAGAACAAAATGAAAGTTTTTCTGTAACTGATGATGTTGGATTATTAATATTTAAAAACTTTGATGAGAAGCTTAAGTGTGAAGATCTTACTAATCCTCCTCCCCTATTTTAATTTACCTATAAATTTTATTAAAATACTTGTTACAAATCTTATCAATATAAATAGGATCATTTGAAAGATCTTGCATCTCTCTATAGCAGTTATAATTTTCAAATTTAAGATCTATCCACTCTCGCTCTAGACTCACTACTGAAATATATTTCCTGGCCTTAGGCCATCCATACCCCCAACGAAATGCTGTAGGAAGATGAGCATTCCCACCAAAACGAACACCTGCTTCCATAAGAAGGCCAATAATCCCATGACCAGACTCTTTCAAACACACCTTCAGCTCATGGTCAGCACTTTTCCTCTCACTTTTAGGGCCTCCTGCAAAATAGAGAAGATCATGTTCAAGACAACAATGCATCCATTTGTTTGCTTTCTTACTTTTTCCTGGAGAAAGCCCATCAGGAAACCAACTACAGCCATCCATATAAAAATCTTTTAAATGTGTAAAATAATATCCTTTATTACTGCTTTCAATACCAACCAATGTTTGATCATTTAAATTTTCAAAAGACTTTCTTTTATGAAGTAGGCCAAAATGAGATGTCAAAAGTATAATCATCTCATGGTCGCTAATTTGCTCTATTATTACATTAAGATCTCCGCTTTCTATTGCACGATCAACCCTACTCCACTTCAATAAAAACCTTGTTATAACCCTATCTTTAATTGCCTTAACCAAAGATTTCTCTTTGTACTTTAAGACTAATTTTTTATTTTTTATCCTTTCAATTTCCCTTTCTTTATACTCATTATTAGCGAGCTTAACTTCGTCAATTGTAAGATTAAGAAGGGTTGTAATGTTAGATGAGTAAACATTTAGATTTGCAAAAAGTATTGCAATTATAAACAATAGTTTCATAATTTTCCTATTTTATTTTTTTTACATTATATATATAATCTATATTTGAATCATCCCATTTGAATTTTTTATACTATAATTTTTTCCAACTTTCACATGCGTATTTGTAAATATGTTAATATATGAAATGAAATATTTTCTTGCAGTATCCATTCTTCTACTAATATTTCCAAACGCATACTCAAACAGTTGCCAAAGCGCCATCGGCTTTTTCATGGGTTCAGTAAAAAGAAATATTATAAGTTACAACAATCATATTTTGGGCAACTACAAACATCTTACAGATCTTGCCACCTTTCAATCAAAAGATTTAATACTAACAAGCGCCAATTCAATTTCAATTTCTGAATTAATTAAAATGGGAATCGAGCCTGCCCACTGGACGTCAACTCGAGGTCATTGGATTAATGACGATATTTTCAATACCAATGGAATAGAGATAACTCAAAAGATGCTTCCGCATCCAAAGCCTAATGCAATCAATGCACTTGAGCATCCAGAAATTTCAAGCTACCTCCATAATCTAAATAAACGGGGTTACAGGCTGGTAATTGACCCTAGCCTTGCCATTGCTAGACACTATGGCGCATTATGGGGCAAATCAAAAACCATTGCCATTTTACCTCATACACCTTGGGAGGTTTTTCTTCACGAATATGAACATAGCCTCTTTAGAGATCTTATGCTCAATGAGGGAATTTCTGGTATAAGATTATTAGAAATATTTAATCATTCTGCAAAAAAGAAAGTAAATATAGTAAATTACTTAAGAGATAATTATGGGTTTACAAGTAATCAAGCAAAATATCTTATTAAAGTTTCCAAAGATAAAAGATGGAGTGATCAAACACTAAATGAGTCTTTAGCTGTGAATAGAGAAATCAAGGCCATCAAAGCAGCGGGAAAATCCCCCTTTTCATTTGTTCTCTACAGGGCCAGGAAATATAGATGGAGTTTTCAACTTAAAGATTTAAATGATTTAGAATATTTAGAACTACCAGACAAAATCAAACGATTTGAAATTAAGCTCAAAAAATTTTACTACATCCATTTGCACTCAACGGCTCACTTGTGATTAGTTATATTATATTTATGGATGAGATTAATGGAGCAATTATTAAGTTTACAAATGGTATGACTTATTTTATTGAAAATGATTAAGGAGATATTTATGAAAAAACTTTTTTTTATTTTAACAACCCTAACAATTCTATCGACAACATGCTTTGGTATTACGCTTGATGATTTTCTAGGTAAGAGTTATTCTTATAACAAAATGACTATTACCTTTGACAATGATTTTACTGATAATATGTTAAAAGGTTATCTAAATGATTGGAGACTAGAAGATATTATTTTATCAGACAGTGGTCTGCGAATAAAGGGATATCAAGACGAGGATAGAATTGCGTTGGCATTTGCATTAAACATTGTTGATGAAGGAGAAAGTCTGTGCTCTCCAGATGGAAGATGCTTTACGAAGCAATAATAATTAATTACCACCAAATATTAATTCCAAGAGTTGGCATTAAATGAGGAGAATCATTGGGTACATCTATTGGTATTTCATAAAGCATATCCAGAGAATAGCTTAATCTTTTATTAATAGGATAATCATAATTATAAAAGATACCATAAGCTTCATATGGATCAGATAGCTTTAAATCATAGGTTTTAAGACCATAAAAAAAACCAAAACTAGAATTACCTTTTACTACTTGCAAACTAAGGCACTCAGCTCCATTCACTCCATCGGCCATAACTATATTTTTTAAAAGACCTACTCCAAATAAAGTGTCACCTCTTTTTCCAAACAATGCGGCCAACCTAAAGCCAACAACAGGCTCATAGGTGTCACCTGTTCTTTGGGCACCACCACTTATGGAAAACTTAGGTTGAATTGCATAGACGTTCTGACCATAAATAAAAGTAGCAATTATAATTAGAATTAAGCCCTTCATATTTATCCTTAGATTAAAATCATTCTAGATTGAAAATATATTCCAATTTAGATTTTGAACAGAGTGGTTGCGTTCTTCTAAATTCGTCTCCCAACTTCTCTTTTAGATTTGTAGATAATTTTGAAAAAGTTTTATCCATCTTTTCATCAAGATAAGATTTAACTTCAAAATACTCATGTCCACCATCTGCATTAAAAAACTTAATATCTCTCTTGCATCCATCCTCTATTATGAGTGAGTACTTATTAACTAAAAAATCTACTTTATCTAAAATTTTATTACTCCCAAACTGAGGAATTCCAGAAACAAATACTCCATAAATGTCTTCAATGTTTTTTTTGAAAATATAAGAAAAAGGGTCAATTATTTCATAATCACTGTCTTTAAAAATTAAAAAATCAGCATACTTGCCTTTTTTAATACTTCCTAACACGTCTGCAAGACCTGCTACTTTCGCTCCATTAATAGTGGCCATTTGTAGAAGTTCAAAATCAGTAATAGTATTGTTAAATACTTTTTGGTTTACCATTTTAGCAACTTTAAGCTCATCTAACATATTATCTGTACCACTTAAGCTCCAATCACTTCCAAGGCTAATAGTAACCCCATGTTTTAATGCATAAGGGATATTAGTAGTCTTACCATATAATAAAAGATTGCTTGATGGCGACCATGCAAGAGAAGCTTTAGCTTTTCCCATTTGGATAAACTCAGTTTCATCTAATCCATTACCGTGAATAATAATTGTCTTTGAAGTCAGAAGACCCAGCTTTTTAAGTGTATAAAACTCCTGCCTAGAACTTTCATCTACTCCTTCCGAGATATGAACATAGAATGCTTTGTTAGACCCCTCTATCTGCTCACGGTTTAATTTTTTTGCAGTTGCCTCCCAAATACCTGAAGTAATTGGCATAGCTGTAGTTCTAATTTTATTAGGGCCATTAATAGAATCTCTTTCTAAATTTCTCATATACCCAGAAATACAGCGATCTAATAAAGAGTCCTTTAAATATGACTTTGATCCCTCTTTAAAAGTTGAAATACCTCTAAAACTAAAATCTGAACCATTTGAATCAAAACTTACAGAGCCTTGCATGGATGTTGTCCCTCCCGCAAGTGCTTTAAACTCTCCATATATAACGGCCTTGCATTTTGCTTTGGCCAGACATACCAATAGTTTGTCTTCACTCAATCCTTCACATTCACTAGGGTGCAAATAAAGCTTACTATATATTTTTTTTATCCCATTTTTATAAATTCCGTTTTTTGCCCACTGATAACGATTTTCATATTTTTTCCCTTCCAAATCCCAGAGTGGAAAAAAATTATATTTAAGATGGTTATGAGAGTCAATCAGCCCTGGATAAATAATCAATTTATCAAGGATGGGAGCTGGTACTGACTGCGGTATTACCTCTTGATCTAAATAAATGTTTTCAATTTTATCGCCCTTTATATGAATAGTTGCGATGGGAGCACTACCAGTCTCAACATCTACAACCTTTCCCTTAATAGAATACTCATATAATTTTGAAGCAATAAATCTACGACTTCGCCCTGATTGGCATGCGAGTAGAGAAAACAATAAAGTAATAATGATCAACTTATTCATTAATTATTTATCGGAAAAATTAATAATTAATTAAACCAAAATCATATTTACTTGATTAAAAATAAGTACTATTCTCATTAACTTAATTCGACCACTTGGAGAGGATATGAAAATACCCATAAGCATACTAGGTGCAACAGGAATGGTAGGGCAAAAGGCCATCGCTCTTTTTGAAAACCATCCAACTTTTGAAATTAAACAGTTAGTTGCCTCCCCAACAAATGTAGGAAAGACCTACCAACAAGCTGTCCAGTGGCATGAACCTACTCCCCTCCCAGACAATATCTCTAAGCTTGAAATTATTGATATTAAAGATATTACAACTCCTTATGCCATCTCATCCCTCCCTGGGGATATGGCCCGAGAAGGAGAGATGTACCTAGCGAAAAAGGGCATTCACATTGTCAGTAACTCAAAGGCCTTCAGGATGGATCAAGCTGTTCCTCTCATTATTCCTGAAATAAACCAAAATCATCTAAGTCTTATTGAAAACCAACAGACTTCTGGAAAAATAGTAACCAACCCTAATTGCGCGACAGTCTTTTTAGCTACTGGACTATGGCCACTACTTCAGCTTGGAAAAATCACCCACGTTAGTGTAGTCACTTTGCAGGCCCTGAGTGGGGCTGGTTATCCGGGAATCTCATCAATGGATATTTTAGGAGACAGTATTCCCAACATTTCTGGAGAGGAGCCCAAAATCGAAAATGAAGTTAAAAAGATTTTAGGAAGTAGCAGTTTGCCACTTGAGCTTGATATAATCTCCCATGTAAATAGAGTTCCTGTTAAGCATGGCCACTCTATTATAATCCACGCCTACTTTGAAAATGAGATCTCACTAGATGATGTTACAAATAAATTTTTAGAACTAAAGAAAAATCATTCAAAACTATACAAAACCTATTTTAAAGATGACTTTGGCCCTCGCCCCTTAAGAGACCTTAAAAGCAATGATTACTTCTCCCATATTGGAAGAGTTAAGCAAAATGAAAATAAAAAATGTATAGGACTTATTTCCATGGGCCATAACTTAGTTCGTGGAGCTGCTGGAGCGGCCCTATTAAATCTAGAACTACTACATCTTTATTTAAATGAGTAATCCATGAATATAGCACTAATAGGAAATGGAAAAACAGGACGCCACCTTCAAGAGTTAATTCCTTCAGATCAACTGGAAATATTTAATCTAGAAAATCCTCCTACCGTAAATAAATTAAAAAACTTTGATATTGCCATAATTTTTATTCCTGCTGATCAGTTTACTTTACTTATGCCAACTCTCCTGGAATCAAAAATACCTGTAGTATCAGGAGCAACCGGTGCTCCACTACCTAAAACATTAGGTCAAGATTTAAAAGATAAAAAACTAACATGGATTTATGCTTCCAATTTTTCCATCGGCATAAGCATGGTTCATCAAATGATTAATATCCTCAATAATGGACAAATTTTATTTGATAAAATTAATTTTTCTCTGACTGATATTCACCACACTAAAAAACTTGATAAACCTAGTGGGACAGCAATTGAAATGGGAAAGCGGCTAAATAAAGAGATTAAAATAACCAGCATAAGGGAAGGAGATACTGTCGGGATACATGAGCTAAATATGGACACGCCTCTTGAATCCATCTCAATTAAACATATTGCACATAATCGAGCACTATTTGCTAAAGGTGCACTGTGGGCCGCCGAACAATTACTTAATAATAAAAACTTAACATATGGTCTTCATATGTTTGATGATCTAATTCAAAAAGAATTAACCAACTACAAGGAAAAATAAAATGGATAATATTAACTGCCAACTATGGACTGCTCTTGTAACTCCACTTGATGATAAATTAAATGTAGACTACAACTCCCTTGATAAACTTATTACCATGCAAGCTGAGGCCAAAAATGGAATACTCGTTCTTGGAAGTACTGGTGAATCACTTAATCTCTCTCTTAACGAAAAAAAAGAAATTTTAAACTATATATGCAATAAGAATTTAGAAATACCAATCATGGTTGGTATTGGTGGATTTAATCTTCCTGAAACACTTGAGTGGATAGACTATTTAAATACACTCCAAATCCATTGCTATCTTTCAGTTACACCAATATATTCAAAACCTGGAGTTATTGGGCAAACAAATTGGTTTAAAAATATTTTAGATCGTTCAGACAAACCAGTAATGCTATATAATATACCTTGCAGAAGCGGTATAAAACTTCACAAGCAAACTCTAAAAAATCTAATAGGCCATAAAAACTTATGGGCAGTAAAAGAGGCCAGTGGTTCTATACAAGATTTTATTGAGTATACTCAAATTGATAAATCATTAAAAATATATAGTGGTGACGACGCTATGCTGCCTCACTATGCTATGCTTGGAGCAGCAGGGCTAATATCAGTCGCTTCAAATATTTGGCCTAAAGAAACTAACTTATATACCAAGAAGGCCTTAGGAAATAAATTATCTGAAAATGAAATTATTATGTGGCAAAAAAGCTCCGACACTCTTTTTTGGGCCAGCAACCCAATCCCTGTAAAATCATTACTAAGCCAACTTAAAATAATTAGTACACCAAATTTAAAAGCTCCCTTAGATAGTAGTGATTTAGAAGACACTGACAAACTCCTATGGGCCAACCAACAAATTACTAATTGGTTTAAAGAAAACTAATATGAATTATTTAGATATAATTAAAAAACTTGAATCAGGAAAAATGAGAGCAGCCACTAAAACTGAAAATAGCTGGCAAGCCAACATCCAAGTCAAAGAGGCCATATTAGAAGCTTTTAAAGAGGGTAAACTTAAACAATTTGGTGAGTTTATTGATAAAGACACACTCCCTCCTCAAAAATTTTCAATTGAAAGAGAAGTTAGAATAGTTCCAGGAGGAAGTAGCGCGCGGGCCGGAAGCTATATCGCTTCAGGTGTAGTTATAATGCCTCCCGCTTTTATAAATATCGGAGCCTATATTGATTCGGGTTCAATGGTTGATAGTAACGCCCTTATTGGATCATGTGCTCAAATTGGTAAAAACGTTCATATCTCAGCTGGAGTACAAATTGGTGGAGTATTAGAACCTGTAGGACTTACCCCAGTTATTATTGAAAACAGTGCTTTCATAGGTGCTGGAGCTATTATTGTAGAGGGAATTCAAATAGGAGCCAATGCCATAATTGCAGCAGGGGTTACTCTTTCCAAGGGAACTTATGTATATGATCTTGTTAACCAAAAAGATCTAGGCAAAGGTGCAAATATTCCAGAAAATGCAGTTGTGATTCCAGGAAGCAGACCAATTAAAAATCAGTGGGCCCAAGGCCAAGGACTAAATATATCTTGTGCAATAATTGTTAAATACAATAATGATAATTCAAAATCATCGTTAGAATTAGAAAAACATCTACGATAAATAATTTATAACTGATAAATCTCTGATATCACGTTTAGCAATAGCTAATTTCTATACGAGTATTTTGCTCAAATGTATTTGTTTTGACAAAGCCTACCAATATTTGAAAAAATAGACTTATGAAAGATTAAAAAAGGATATTTTAATTTTTCATTTTCAAATTGCCACTATAACCAGGAAGGTATTTATGGCATCACTTTTTTCATACAACACCTTAGATATCAATCTTGAAACAAAACATCATGCTTTAGAAATTTATCTCAACAGACCAACTCATTCTAATGAAATTAACTTAGAAATGCTTTTCGAGCTTGAATCAATTTTAGCTTGGGCCGCTCCCCATCTTGAAATAAACACCATCTTTATTTCAAGTAAAACAAATACCTTTTCCAGTGGAATTTCGCAGGAAGATTTAATAAAATTTGATGAAGAAAAACTTCAAAAACTTTTAAATAAACTTCAAAAAATCGTTTATACAATGTTTTTTCTACCTCAAACCATTATTGTTGACCTAAAATCTGAGGCCATAGGAATTGGTGCAGAGCTATCACTTGGAGCTGACATCAGAATTGCCAACCAAAATTGTACAATCGCATTTAATCATCTTCAAAAAGGACTTACTCCCATGAGCGGAGGGATTGGTGTTCTAGGTTCTATTATCCCAAAAAACACTATGAGAAAATGGATACTATCAGGCCTTCCCATCGGGCACAGTGAACTCTCTCACAGTGGTTTTATACATGATTTTTACGAGGCAGCAGACTCAACACTTATAAAAGATAATTATTTT
>DAOVTR010000072.1 GCA_030633015.1 Bdellovibrionales bacterium | reverse complement strand
ATGAAAAAATTAATTATCGCCATAACAATTTTAGCTTCGATGTCATCTTTTGCTTCAACATCTTTTGTTGAAGGAACGTACGAAAATGGAGTAAAAGGGTGTGAATTAATCGTCAGCATAGGAGATTATTTTAGAACCAACGTAAATAGGTTGATTGTTGAAATGGATATAAGTGATATTACTCCCTATGGAGCAATTCTGACTCAAACAATGGAGTCTTCATTAAAGCAATTAAATGATAAAAGTGTTGTTGTGCTAGATAATGCAGCAGGTATTGGTTCTTATGTCGTGGCACTAGTAAAATTTAATAAAGATGGAACAGTAGAAAGTTTTGAAGCTCGAAAAGCATCACCTCGTGGTGATTGGATAAGTAAAATCATTAATTGTGAAAATATGAAATTAAATGACTAGATTTTTGACCGAAAAATTATCTGAATAGTAGTCAAATAAACGGAAGTCACAAGAGAAATTGATATTACAAAAAAAGTCTGAATGAAGTAGTTAGGATTAGCCGGAACAAACTGGAACAAGAAGAACGAAAGAGGTTCGTATCAAACAGGAATTAACACTTAGTTTAAGAGTAAATTAGATTAAGTTTTAAAATGATATTAATTGCAAAGGTTTCCAAATATGGAAACCTCTGTGCTATACTTATGATAAGGAGAAATGAATGCGTGATGGCGAAATAGTTGAAATTGAAGTTGATGAGTTTATTTTTCAATGCACAAAGAAAAATCATATAAGCTTGTATTTGAAGTAAGAGATGGCAATTAAAAAAATAACAAAAAGTAAGGAGACTCCTGAAGAGAGAGAGTGTCATGATAAAATTCTTAAAGAAATAGAAGAAATAGAAGCCAATGGTGAAATTATTGGCAGTGTATCTCAAGATATTTATACATCTCCTATCGATCAATTCAAGTGGGGGATATGCAGAGAAATCATGGGTTTAAAAATAAGAAATGATCTGACTAGTAAGAAAATTGGTGAGCTTATGGGGGTTGATAAATCAAAAGCATCTCAAATTTTAAATTGTCGTGTAGAGAGTTTTTCAGTTGATAGGCTTTTAAATTGTTTCATTCGTCTGAAAAATATTGAACCTGAAACTGATAAAAAAATTGAAGAAGTCTTGAATTTATTTGGACCTGAAAAGGAAGCTAGCTAGGCCAGTGTAATTAAATTAATAGGAGTCTTAATTTGATAATAATTATTTGTGGACTGTGAAAAAATGGATCAGCACTCAACTGATTGCGACAGGCGCCGGGGGTAAGGTTAGAATGGATTCAACCTATCAGCGAATATGTTAACAGCCTTAAGAGCTAGTGAGGCACAGAAATCTCTTGCAGAACGCCACTAAGACGAGATGAGAACGTTGCCATCGAATAGATACCAAAGTAGATCCTGACAGCACGAGTTGCAAAGAAATAATAATTTCTATTCGTTTTACTTATTACGCAATACAGGTAAATTCATTAAGAGTCCTATTTTCTCTTTTTAAAACGACATTTAAATGCACGCCCACTGCCGGAGTAGCCTCCCCTAAAAACACTATTGATTGAGTCTAAAACTAAAAGATTTCCGCCCATTTCAGCAGTTTTGTTTCTAAGATCATTTTTTACATCTGTTTGAGAAGGCTTAGATGCAAATGTTCCTGATGATAAATCACCAAGTTCCTTACAATTCTTTGGAGCCTCTTTGAGGACTCGTACACCTTTACCAGCTTCTGTTAAGCTTGCACAACCAACAAATATGAACATGATAACAATTGTAACGATTGAAATGAATTTCATTATCTCTCCTAATATAATTAATTAATAACTTGACTACTATCGGATATTAAAAATTATTATGTAGTTTTTTTTCAAGACAACATTAACATCACAGGAGTCTGGTTGGTGGAGGTGGTGAGAGCGCTGTAACCAGGTTGATTTGTTAAATATATTTTTTGATCAACTACTAATCACTACATACTAATTATTAAAAGGAGCTTTACTTGAGTTACCCGTCATGTAACAAACAGTAATATAAGGGAACAGTGTTTTGTCAGAGTATTAAAGTTTTTTATACGTTGAAATTAGTTTAGCTCGACTTGCACTTTTATTGTTCCGCTAAATTGAGTATCTTCGCATGAGCCGTTTCTATAAAGTCCAAATTGAATTCGGCCATTTTTTGAAGGGAAAGCAGGTATTCTTAGGTCTATAAGTTTAATTTTATCGCCAGGTTGACTTTCTGATAGATTATCGTCGCATGTAGAAAATAAAAAATTGGTACCATCAAAAATATAATGACATTTATAATTTACAAATTCTATTTTAACTTCATCTCCGTTATTTAGATCGTTATCACTGTCAGTAATTAATGTAATAGAGGAAGAAATTGTTAATTCTATGTTTTCGTTTTCTGTAGTTTCCTTATAATAACAACTATCTAAAGAACTGGCTAAACTTGTCAATGATGTATCTAAAGTTAATATTATGGATTCTGAACTTGAATCATCGCTGCTGCATCCAAGCATAGTAATAATTGTGATAAAAATAAATAATTTCCACATGTTAAACTCCTAAAATTAATTGATTTTACTTTTATTGATTCGGCGATTCTAGTTAAACTTTTAGTTCTTTTTTGGAAGAACTCGATAAGTAATGGAAAACAATTATAGTTGTTTGCACCTATTTTAAAACGTCATAAAATAATGGGTATTATTAGGAAAGTTCCCAAAAGAAATACTCAGAAGATGACCCTCGAACAAATACAACTTTTTCTAAATTCATTTAAAAATCAATTCTGGCGTGATTTTGCAGAATTGCATTTTTATATGGCCGGAAGAAGCCAAGAGGTTGGGGGAATTCAATGGGAAAGTGTAAAATTTGAAAAAGGATTGGTGAAAATTTCAGATGTTTCAATTTGGGGTGAAAATAAACGATTCATAAGATTAAAAGAAGTTCCTAAGAATGGATCAGAAAGAACTGTTTATTTGAATAAACAAATGGAAGCGATTCTTAAAAGAAGAAAACAGGAAGCATCAAAAGAACTTTGTACTTTCTTTAGAGAATCAACAGGTGAACGTTTGAATTTTGTATTTGAAATTGAGGGAGAACCTGTTTCATATAGAACAATTCAGTACCAGTATAATAAGGCATTAAAAAAAGCTGGATTGTTTATCCAATTTAAATCAACACATATTCTTCGTAAGGCCATGGCAAACATTGTTAGGCAAGAAATGGGCCTAGATGCAGCACAGGCAGCCGGTGGATGGAAATCTAGAAAACCTATACTGATGCACCAAATGAGCTGAATAAGAAGATTGTGGAGCATGTGGAAAAAATGGTGATTGGAAATGGAATTGAAGTAATTTCAGAAGAAAATGATGACACAAATTTTGAGAATATAAGGCCTGTGAAAATGAAAAAATTTGGTTTGAAACTGGTTAAAAATGATGACGTATAAAAGTAAAAAAAAAGATTGGCCGGAACAAACTGGAACAAGAAGAAAAAAAACCTCCGAAAGCGTAATGATTTCAATGGGTTAGCTTAATTTGGTACTCCCAAGGGGATTTGAACCCCTGTTACCGCCGTGAAAAGGCGATGTCCTGACCAGGCTAGACGATGGGAGCGTAATATCCAAATCCTCTTGAGATGTTTTTGCTGGTGATCGCTCTGCGACTCGAACGCAGGACCCTCTCCTTAAAAGGGAGATGCTCTAACCAACTGAGCTAAGCAACCACGTAACAAAAACATGAACTAGAAAATTAAGGTTTTTTGAATTTAATGTCAAATAGAAAATAAAAAATAGTGCTTAAAATTTTTCAACGTAAGGTAACATAAATTTTATTTCTACTGAAATTTGAACACTTCACCACAAAAAGCTGGTTGAACCCTATCTGGTAACGCGTCTTTTAGCTTGAAAATCTTCTCTATTCCAGTGCAGTGGCCAGGAGCTAGGAGTTGGATGTCTTCTTTTTTAAAATAGTCTAAAACGTATTTAAAGTGCTCGTCACTTACATCATAGAGATGGGTTCCTCCTATGATGGCAAATATATTTTTTTTAAATTGATTTTTAATATGGTTTGCAATATTTACAATGCCGCGATGGGCACAACCTGAAATAATAATTAGTCCTTTTGGGGTATCAATTATTAGGGCATTATCATCAGGAAAGGTATCATCAACTGTTAAACTCTCTTTTTTAACTTTAAAATGGGGTGAAATGGTCTCAATTTCGTTAAAAGGAGCTATCTCTCCGCTCATATAGATATTGTCAGAAATTTTAGTCAACCCTGTTTCAAGATGAAGAGTGATGTTTTTATCAAGGAGTTCCTGCTTGGTGAGATTCATTCCTGTATATTGTAAATTGCCATTTTTAAGTGAGTATCGATCATCAAAAATATTGGGGTGTCCATAAATATTGGTTGTTTCACTAAAATCTAGGACTTTTTTAAGGCCATTGGTGTGATCGTAGTGACCGTGGGAGAGAATAATTCCATCTAATTTTTTTAAATCAATTTTCAAAAATTTAGCATTATTTAATACGCAGTCTCCGGAATGGCCTACATCAAAAAGAAAAAATTTATTGTTATATTTAATATGTGCAGAAAAGCCCCACTCAGCAAAGGGAGTCTTATAAGCATAATTTTCTACAAGAATGGTAATGGTATTAGAATCGGTCATCTGAAATCTCTCTTTTATTTGTGACCTTATCAAGCCAGCCGGCCTTTGAGTTTTCTCTTGAATCAAACTCATGATAGTAGGGTTTTATGTCAATTAGAGGAGTATTATTAAGCATATCCACCCCTTTAAAAGTAATAATGTTGTCTTTGACATTTATGATTTCCACTAGGGAGAGTCCTAAATTATTAGGTCTTTTAGGGGCCCTCGTTGCAAAAAGGCCTCTTGGATTATCGTCCATATATGGTTTTACAGTTAAAGAGTAATCGCTGTGGCGGTCAAAAAGGTATATTAAATGGATATGAGTAAAGCTATCTAGATCTTTGAGTCCTTCTGAAAATTCCTTTTTAAGTTCAATCTTACCAATAAAATTTTCACCAACTTTTGCTTGAATTGGAATGCCTGATTTTTTTTCAAATTCGGTCTTAATTATTCCAATGGGTTTAATTGTAAAATCATCCATGGTGAGTCCTTAGGTTAGTCAAGATTCATAAATTAAAAACGAGTTATTAGACCACTTTTTTTAAATAATGTCTTGCTCAATAGTAAACAGTTTTTTACATTGCTTTTTGTGAGCGATATATGAATGATAATATAGAAAAAACGGTCTCTTTTTATACTTTAGGGTGCAGATTAAATATTGCTGAAACAGGTACTATAACCCAATCTTTTAAAGATGAAGGGTATCAAATCTTAGCCTTTGAAAATGAGACTTCTGTAACAGTAATAAATACTTGTACCGTTACTATTGGAGCTGATTCCACTTGCCGTAATATTATACGGAAGGCCAAGAAATATTCTCCTAATGGAAAAATTGTTGTTGTTGGATGTTATGCTCAGCTCGAATTTGAAGCAATTTCAAAAATGGAAGAAGTTGATCTTATATTAGGAAATAGCGATAAATTTAAAATCAGTGAGTATCTTAAAAATGTGGATGATGGAAATAAAATTAATGTTTCAAAAAATGTAGATTTTTTTTCATCCCATACAACAATTGAAGATAGACATACGAGGGCGTTTTTAAAAGTACAAGATGGGTGTAATTATTTTTGTTCCTATTGTATTATTCCTTTTGCAAGAGGAAGATCAAGAGCAATAAAGATTGATCAGGCTGTTAAAGAGGTCTCTTCACTCGTTGAATCTGGTTTTAAAGAGATTGTGCTTACTGGGGTGAACATTGGAGAGTATAGAACTTCTAAATCAGAATCCTTTTCAGATTTAGTTAAAGAGATTTTGAAAATTTCTAATCTTGATCGCCTTAGAATTTCATCTATTGAGCCTAACGTAATAAGTGATGATCTTTTAAAAAGCTTGGCCGATTCAAATAAATTTATGGATCATTTTCATATACCACTTCAAAGTGGAGATGATCAGATGCTTGGTTTGATGAAAAGAAAATATTCTACTGCTGATTTTAAAGAGGTTGTGGAAAAAGTATTAAAATATTTTCCACAAGGTTCTATAGGAACAGACGTTATTGTAGGTCATCCCGGTGAAACTGATGAGCTTTTTTTAAATACTTTAAATTTTATTAGAGAGCTGCCTATAAGCCATTTTCATATTTTTCCCTATTCACTCAGAAAAGGGACGGTATCATCTGAGATGAGTGGGGCCATTGAAAACAGGGTAAAGAAAGAGCGTGCAAAACAATTAATTAAAATTGGTGACGATAAATATAGAGAATTTTGTGTAAGCAATATAAAAAGCAGAAGATCATTTCAAGTATTGTTTGAACAGAAAAATAGATTGAATTTTTGGGAAGGGCATACTTCTAATTACATAAAAGTCGCAATTGAATCGGATCAAGATTTAAATAATAAAATTTTATCAGTAATCTTAGATGAGCTTCGTGGAGATGTGGTTATGGTAAAAAGGAGCGCCTCGAACGAGGCGCAATGATTTAGGCAATGGATTTAAACTCCATGTTCATTTGAAGACAATTAATTGTTTGTTGAAATTCATTTAGTGTTGGTAGGTTTCCAAAGTGTGTGTTTTCATAAGCATTTTGTGCAATAAAATCAAAAAATTCAATTGGTGTTGATTGTTCAGAATCTTTTTTAAAGGCCCGCCAGTTAGTGTGTCCGTACTTTTGATAATTTTCAAAAACACTTTTTACGACTTCCTGTCTTGATTTAACTCCTATACCGATAACATCTCCTAAGGGATTTAAGTCTAGGTACCAAATCTTATAATCATGTTTTTTTTCTGGATGTTTAAATGTCTCTACTGCGATGGCCATGTACATACTCGTCTCCTTGTGTGTGTGTGTGTCTGGAAACTAGGCATGAATTATATTGAATCTTTTATACCTCCTTGGTTATAGGATGATCCAAAAAATAAATCATCTGCCTCATAAAAATTTTAATGTATTTACTTTAATGAAACACTTAAAAAAGACTAACTTGATCTGACTCAAAGTAGAGCAAATGTAAGGATAAATGGTTGATAGAAGGGGTTTGAAAGGTTTTGTTTGAAAAGCAGTGTCAACTTGAGACTAAAAGTAGTGCTGCAAGGGCCTATTTGGGCCCTTGCAGTATAAAAAATTAAAGTAGAGGTGCAATAACTAATGCAACAATACTCATTAACTTAACTAAGATATTCATTGCAGGTCCTGAAGTATCTTTAAATGGATCACCAACAGTGTCACCTGTAACAGCAGCTTTGTGTGCCTCACCACCTTTTGATTCTCCTTCGATATGTCCTTGTTCAATTGCCTTTTTAGCGTTATCCCAAGCACCACCTGCGTTTGCCATAAATAGGGCCAGTAGCACTCCTGTAACGGTAGCACCTGCAAGCATTCCACCTAGGGCCTCTTTTCCTAAAATAGTTCCCATTAGTATT
>DAOVTR010000183.1 GCA_030633015.1 Bdellovibrionales bacterium | reverse complement strand
CCATCTAAATCTTTTCCTGGAGCACACATAATAACTTTTTTAACAGATCCTTTTATATGTCTTCCAAGACCTGCTTTATCTTTAAAAATTCCTGTTCCATCAATGACAATATCAATATCATGAGATTCCCAAGGGATTTCTGAAGGATCTTTAATTCCATAATACTTAATTGATTTACCATCAACATTTAAAGAGTCAGCTTCGACCTTAACAGTTTTAGAAAATCTTCCGTGGACAGAATCATATCTAAGAAGATGGGCCGTCTGCTCAGGCTTTCCAAGATCATTTACTGCAACTATTTCATAGTCTGTTATATTTCTGTTGAAATATTCTCGAAGGATTGTTCTACCAATTCTTCCCATTCCATTAATTCCAACTTTTACCTTTGCCATGATTACTCCGTCGTTAAGTGTTTATTTAAAGTACTGTTTAATCTATTCCCGCGCATTATGACATATAGTCGGGTGCTTGTGTAGATATTTTAGTGGTTTTTAGTATTATTTAATTGGCCTTTAAAAAACTTTTTTTGTATGGAATATTAGGCGTTAAAAACAATCAAGGATTAGTATTGAAAAAAAGACAATTTATAAAAGATTTGAATGTTAAAGATTCAGTTAACTCAGTGTTTCTTGTGAAGTATTTATCTGTAATGGAATCTCGAGATGGAAAAAATTATCTTAATATAATTTTATCTGATTCAACAGGAGATATGGAGGCCAGAAAATGGCATGGGGCCATAAAGGTTGTAGAGAAGGTTTCTAGAGGAGATCTTGTTGCAATTCAAGGAAAGGTAAATTTTTATCAAAACAAAATGCAGTTAATCGTTTCAGAAATTGTACCAATGAGTGAAGAGGATTTTAACCGAGAAGATTTCTACAGAAAGTCAGATAATAATATTGATAAAATGTTTGAGCAGTTAGTTGAAATTTCTTTAAAAATAGAAGATGTTTATTTAAAGGAGTTGGTTACAGCTATTTTGTTTGATTCAGAGATTAGCAGTAGAATTAAGCGTTGGTCAGCTGCAAAAAGCATTCACCATGCTTATGAAGGTGGGCTTCTCGAGCATCTTCTTTCATGTGCACAATTAGGAGATATGATCTCTACCCACTATGGGGTTAATAAAAGTTTTGTGTTAGCAGGAACAATATTACATGATATTTGTAAGATTTATGAACTAACAGATGGCCCTTTGGTTGAGTATAGTGATGAGGGAAAATTAATAGGACATATTTCAAAATCAGTCGAGCTGATCGATCGCTTTGCCATTAAAGTCAAAGATTTTCCAATTGATACAAAAACTCATTTAAAGCATATTATTTTATCACACCATGGTGAGTATGAGTATGGATCGCCTAAGTTACCTCAGACTACTGAAGCTCTTTTAGTCCATCATATTGATTTGATAGATTCAAAATTAAATACTATGGAGCTAGCTAAAAAACAGGATCGATCCCAAGGTAATTGGACAACATTTATTAAAAGTTTGGATCGTAGTGTTTATAAGACCGACCTTCCTGAATATAAGAGTTTTATCTCTTTAAATGATATGGGGGAAGAATTAAACAGATCAGATAATACTCATGATAGTAGTTTGTCACAAAATTTATCAGATAAATTAAAAGGTTTTAAACTGTAAACCAACGATTATGCTCTAGTATTCTTGCCCCATTTAGACCTCCTTTAATTTAGTTTTTGTATGGATTATAATTAAAAGATGAGTGATGCAGGTATGATACGATACGCATCGTATCAAGACTATATTAAAAAAAATCCAGAATTATCAACAAGTAGTGGTAAAGAAAAAATTATTGCAAACCAACTTGAAAAAAAACCACTCATTAAGGATGGTTATCAAGTTGATATTGAAAAAAAACAAATATCCAAAGAGAATGCAGAGACAAAATCTAAACCTAAAAAACCATCTGTTAAAAAAGAACTAGTATCTAAAATTGTTGATGGTGTTAAAAATGGATTAATTAATAATGCTAAACAGGCAGTTGATATTATTCCCAATTTAAATAATCTCCCTGAAAAAATTATTAAAGATATTACAAGTAGTAGCGTTGATAAAAAAACAGATCAAACTGTAGATGCTCCTGGAATCTTTTTTATTAGTGGCTGGAAATTTAAAAATTTAAGTTCAGACGATGATTCGGGATTAAAAATAATGAGTAAATATATTGATTACTCAAAGCATTTTAATTGGACTCAAAAAGATGAACTTTTAAATGAGATCTTAAAAAGACCCATTGATCGACCAATAATGCTAATTGGGCATAGTTTGGGAGGCGATTTAGGAGTTGAAATAGCAAATGAGCTAAATTCTCTAAAATATGGTTTTCGTCCAATAGAGCTATTGGTGACGTTAGATTCAGTTGGATTTGATAATGATATTATTCCTCAAAACGTAAAAAAGAATATGAATTTTATAGGAGAGAAGGACTATCTATATAATGATGGCCCTAATATCGCTAAAGATAATAGCAATACTAATGTTGTAAATGAGTTGAGATCAGAAAGTCATACCCAGCTAGATGATGCTGCAGATATTCAATTTAAAATATTTAATATGATTAATGAAACTTTATTAAGTAGCGTTAGATCAAGATTTGTTAATTCAGATCTAGTAGCTCATTTTATAGATTAATCTAAATTAAAAAAAGACAGTGAATTGTTATATATTTTTTCAGCTAGCATATCTAAATCAAGTTTTTTTATTTCAGCAATTTTATTTAAAATGTGTTTTAAATAAATTGGAGAGTTCTCTTTTCCTCTGTGTGGCTCAGGAGTTAAAAAAGGGGCATCTGTTTCAATTACCATCTTTTCAACGGGGGTAAAATCAACAATACTTCTAACATTATCAGCTGCTCTAAATGTAACAATTCCATTAAATCCTAGCATGAAATTATTATCAATGACAAAGTGAGCAAGAGTTTCATTAGAAGTATAACTGTGGAAAAGAACTTTGTTTAAATCTTTTAAATATTTGGAGACAATTTTCATTGTATCATTTTCAGCTTCTCGCGTGTGGATTATAATTGGAAGATTATATTCAAGGGCAAGTTCAATTTGTTTTTCAAATACATTTCGCTGAATATCTCGAGGAGAGTTATCATAATGATAATCAAGTCCAATTTCACCAATAGCAATAATCTTTTTGGGATGTTCTTTAATATTATTAATGATTTTATTTTTTATATTATCATTAAAATATCTTGCATCATGTGGATGAATTCCTTGGGAGCAAAAAACATTATCAAAGCTATTAGCAATTTCAATTGTTTTGTCTAAATTACTTGGCTCAACTGAAATGGTAATAATTTTATCGATACCCTGCTCAAGAGAATTTTTGACAATATTTTCAATACTATCTTTTTTTAAATAATCAAGATGACAATGAGTTTCAAAAATTTTCAGTTTATTTTCCTTTTTTAAGAATGTGATCCAATATAATATATAGCTGATTTAATGGAATGACACCTTCTATCTTTATACCATTAATTATCATAGTTGGAGTTGATCTAATATTAAAATCATCTCCTGCAGAAATAAGATTAACAATAAGTTTTTTAGTTTCCGGGGAGTTATAACAGTTTAAAACATTTGTTTGTTTGGCAAAATCTTTAATCCAGCGAAGTGTTAGATTCTCTGAGTGCTCAAAAATTATATTGTGGACATTGAAAAAATTATCTTTATTGCAAGCAGCCAAATACGATGATTGGCAGGCAAACTGGTGCATTGGACCTTGCATGTTGGGATTACATGCACTGTCTAATGGGTAAAAAAAGTATTGAATATTGGCTTGACCTCTATATCGGTGAACGACTTGTTCCATTGCAAGAGATAAGGATTGGCAAGCAGGGCATTGAAAATCAGAGAATATTGAAATTTGAATTGGAGCATCGATAAACTTTTTCGTTGTACTTAGTAGGCGAAATGGAGAGTCAATTGTGGGAGTGCCTAAGCTTTTGTATGAGTTAAACTCTTTTAAAATAGAAGGTGCAATTGATAGTTGTTTCTTTTTATGAGACTTATCATAGAAATAAGTAGTCGCTGATGCGGCAACAATAATAATAAAATAAATCCCAATGATTTTTAAATTAAAGTGATAGTGGGAACTTTTAAGGTAGAATACTAAGGCGACAGCAATAGAAAAACCATAATAAATTGTGCATACAGGACAAAGACTTCCAATTATAAAAATTGAATAGAAAAATAGAAAGATGCAGCCAGCAGCATTTATAAGGCTAATGACATTATTTGTTCCTTCCATATTTTTAGATGGAAATATTACTCCGCTTATAAAGAAAAGACTTACCATTAACCCAAAAACTGAAATAGGAACGCCACCCCAAGATGAGATTGGATCGTAAGCTGTTGTATTGCAATTAAAAAAATTACTTATGTTACATATTGCCCCTTGAGAAAGGCTCGTTGGGTAGAATAGTTCAAAATGGTGGTTAAATAGATAAATAGATGAGCCAAGCATGCCAGCAGACAAAATTAAAAAAATAAAACTGGGAATATTAAAGCCACTTAAAGTTAAAGATTTTTTTTGCATTTTAAACCTCGACGAATATTTCTCAAATAATATTTTT